>DASVNP010000287.1:0-4181 GCA_036383775.1 Paraburkholderia sp.
CAAACACGTCGATGCGGGCGAGTTCGCCGATACCCCGGCGCAGCGCGAGTGCGCCGTCTACGCCATGAACAATCGTGTCGGTTGCGTCATGCATGGTGTGATCTCCGGGGGGTGTCTGCAGGCTTAGGCGGAAAGGCGTGATAAAGGTCCGCGTCGGCGGTGGTCGGCAACGGGGCACGCGGTGGCACCCTGTTGAACTCGGACAGGGCGGCCCGTGCGATTGCACGGAGTTCGTCGCGGTGCATCTCGATCGCGTGACCGTCGCGGTCAAGCATGTTCGCGATGCGGTTGAGCGCTTCGGCTGACCTCGCAGCAGCGTCGGCCGACAGCGCCATGCGCAGCAGTTCGGCGCGCACCACTGACCGGTCGCCATACTGCCAGACGGCCAGCAGGGGAAAGAGTGCGGTCAGCCATGTTGGCCGGATATGAACGGTATCCATTTGATGTCCCTATCGTGAGGGTATGCCCCGACCGGCAAGCCGGGGCATACCGGTTAGCCGCGCAGGCGGCGCAGTTCGTCTGCGAGGACCCAGAGGGCGCGGTTGAGCCGGATGTTCTGGTCAATGCCGCTCACGGGGCGGGTCGTGGTCGCCCGGCCATTCGCATTACGACCACGCAGGCCGCCGTTGATCATGTTTTCCTGCACGCGATTGAACGTCGTCCACAGGTCCGGGGCACGATCCTCCACGCGATGCGGTGTCAGGAGTTGACGTTCAGTGATGGGTGCTGGCTTGTCATCGTCGTACCGCAGCGCAAGCGCGGCCCGCGCGAAAGCGGCCTGTTCTCCGTCGGTCAGCGCCAGACCGGCCATCCCCTCGCGCTGCCGGGTCGCCGACTCGAAGCCGTCGAGCACCCTGAACGCGCCGTCGATTACCTCGCCGATGATGTCGCCCTTGTGGGGCACGCGGATATCGCCAACGGTGTCTCCGCAGACCATGCCGTTCTGGCAGACAAACCGGAACATGCCCGCGATCATCTGATAGCTGCTGGTGCCATCATGACTGTTAAGAAGGATGATTTCGTTGGCTTCATGCCCCGTAATCTGTTCCGCGTGGCGCAGACGGATCATGTGTTTGGTGTGGGCGCGCTTGTCGTCGTCACGGACGCGGGTCTGGCAGACCATGAAGGGCTGAAAACCTTCCTTGCGCAGGCCGTCCAGCACATCGCTGGTTGGGATATAGCTGTAGCGTTCCGAGCGGCTTTCGTGTGCGGACAGTGCAAAGATCGACGGCGCAACTTCCGCAATCTCGTCATTCGTCAGCGGGTGATCCGAGCGGATGCCAACTGCGTTGCGGCTGAAGCGGCTTGTCAGGTAAGTGGTGTCCATGCTGTTCCCCAATGTCGGGATCAGCCCCAGCCCGCAGGCCGGGGCTGGTCGGTTAGTCGATCGCGCGGAGGATGTTGGCGGCTTCCACGTGCTGGACCGCGTAGCCGCGCAGGGCGTGGTAGTGGCCGATGATCGTGTCGTCGCTGCACTTTTCGGCCAGATGGCACAGGGCAAAAAGCGTGACGACGATGCCGAATGCGTCGGCGCCCATCATGTCGTTGTAGCCGTTCATGTGCCACCGGACGTGCATTCGCCCGCAGCGCTCAGGCGCCATGTAAAAGCCGCCGTTGGACAGCTGGAAGAAATTCCATGATCCACCGTTGTAGGCACGGCAGAGACGGCGTGCCCAGTCGTACACCAGTGCTTCGCCCTCGAGATGATGCGCACCCAGGTAGTGAGGAAGAAAGTTAAGGCGCAGCTCTTCCGCAACGACGCTCGACGATACCTTGAATTCATTATCAATCACGGTTTATCTCCGGTTTCGGACCACAACGGAATGTCGGGCCACGCTTTAATAATAGGTCTTTTAGACCTTAAATCAAGGAATAATTGGATTGATATTGTTAACTATTCATGATTGGTGATTGATATTGTTGATCGGTTTATTCTTGTATAATAGGTCTTTTAGACCTAACATATAAGTGTGGCCCGACATTCCGTTGTGGTCCGAAACCGGAGATAAACCGTGACTGTATCTGTTGAAAACAGAATTACCGAGACTGTGCTTGAAACCAGTTTCGGCAACGAAACGAGGATCGAGTACGTTGCCTACGGGCTGCTTTGCAAATCACCTTCAAACGTGCGCAAGAAAGCCCCGACCGGAATTGAGGAACTGGCTGTTGCCATTGAGGCCAAGGGACTGATGCAGAACCTCGTCGTGCACGTAATGAAGGGTTCGCGCGCGAAGACGGCAAAACTCGGCGTGTGCGCCGGTCAGCGCCGTCTCGCAGCGCTCGACCTCCTGTTCGAACAGGGCAAGATCACGACGGACCATCCCGTTCCGGTCAAGGTTGTCAGCGAGGCCGAAGCTGTCGCGGCGTCGCTGCTGGAAAACCAGCATGAGCCGATGCACCCGGCGGATCAGTGCGAAGCGTTCCGGATGCTGGCCGGGGAAGGCAAAAGCATCGAATACATCGCGGCGCTGTTTAGAATCTCACCCCTGATGGTGCGTCGGCGACTGAAACTGGCGAACGTCTCGCCGAAGCTGCTGAACCTGTTTCGCTACGACGAAATGAATATCGAACAGGTTACGGCGCTGGCGCTGGCCGACGATCACGATCTGCAGGAACGGGTGTGGTCGGACGCAACCGAGGCATGGCAACGCGAACCGCGCGAACTGCGTGCCGCGATCACCAGCACTGAGATCGATGCGAGCCGCAGCCATCTGGCCAGATTCGTCGGTCTGGACGTTTACGAGGCCGCCGGTGGACATGTAAGGCGCGACCTGTTCAGCGACGCGGAGAACGCCGGTTATATCGCCGATCCGGATCTGTTGCACAAGCTGGCCACCGAACGACTGGTGGCGGCGTCGCAGGAAGTCGCAAAGGAAGGGTGGGGCTGGGTCGAAACGCGCACTAAGCGAGACTATGGCGAAGTCATGGCCTATGGACGGTTGCCGTCGTTTTCGCGTGAGCTTACGACTGACGAGCAGACCGAGCTCGACGCGCTCATTGTTAATCGCGACGAAGCCGATGCGAAGCTTAATGCGTGCTATGACAGCGAGGCAGACGAGGACGATGCACAGCGAGAGCCACTGGAAGAACAGGCGTATAGGCTGAACGACCAGGTCGACACCTTCGGAGAGCGTCTTGAAACCTGGGCCGACGACGACATGAAAATGGGCGGGGTGTTCATCACGATCGACCAGGACGGCGAGCTCAACATCGAGCGTGGACTGGTGAAGCGCGAAGATGTGGCGCGCGTGTATCCGAAGGACGACGCGAGCCATGGTGAGGGAGGCTTGGCGACAACTGACCCGCAACCCAAAGAGAAGCCGCTGCACGGCGAAAAGCTTTGCCGCCGTCTGACGGCGCACCGGACCGCTGCCGTGCAGGCCGAGCTTTCCCGCCGTCCAGTCGTCGCACTGGCCGCGTTCATGAACCGGGTGATCCCCACCGTGTTCGACGAGCGCTACCGGTTTGCGTATGCCGAAAGCGCCGTGAAGATCGACGCACGCACGTCGCGCGATGCGCTGGTGCGCGAAGCCGACGACATGGAATCGAGTGTGGCCTTTGCGCAGATTGAGGCCGACCGGGCGAGGTGGGCAAAACTGCTGCCGAAGGACGTTGAAGACCTGTTGCCGTGGCTGCTGAAACAGGAGACGGACGTCATGGCCAGCCTGTTTGCGTTTTGCGTGGCCGCGACGCTCGACAGCGTGAGTCCGACGGATCGCGCCCATCCGATCAACGCGCTCGAGGACGTGATGCAGATTGACATGACGGGCTACTGGAAGCCGACGCAGCAAAGCTACCTGAATCACGTTTCCAAAGCCCGGATCATCGATGTGGTGACCGAGGCGGTTTCGGTGGAATCGGGGGCGGAACTGCAAGGCATGAAGAAGGGCGACGCGGCAGCAGGTGCAGAGCTTCGGATTGCCGAATCGGGCTGGCTTCCGGAAGTGCTAAGAAAGCGCAAGGCAAACGATAAGGGCGAAACAAAGCGCAAGCAGACGCGCTAGTGTGAAACAAGCCCGGGCCGGACGGCTCGGGCAACGCCTCCCGGGTCCCAATTCGTGCGGCCCGATTTTCACCGCAGCGGGCTGATCGCCCACCTTCCTGCAAGTGCATTCTCCCGCACCCAACCCCGACAGCGCCAGTTGCGCACGCCTGATCGCCCGGATTGAGGCGCGCGAATC
>DASVNP010000288.1:0-4026 GCA_036383775.1 Paraburkholderia sp.
GGCGCAGTGGATACCCATGCGCGCATACCCGCCAGCGTGACAATCTGGCCGTCGGTGATCTGATAGGTCTTGCCGTCCGTCGTGCTCAAGTACGGGAAGAAATTCTCGAGGGTCGAGACTGCGGTCGAGCACGGTGTCGGCGTAGTCCCTGTCGTGACCGGTGCCAGGCAATCGGATGTAGTGACCGTGTCGCCTACTACGTGCCTCACAACTTTGACGTAGCCCGCGCCGGTTTGCCAATTGGCCTGTTTGTTATAAAGCGATTGCCCGTTGAACGTATTCGTCAGAACGCCCAAGGGGCTATTCGAGAAGAGTTCGGTGGGCGACGACGAAATGAGGCCGATAAGTGGGACGACCGTGTAGCTGGTACCAAGCAACGTCTCGGTGACTGTTTTGCCGTCTGCGGCCAGATAGTCCTCCTGGATGTTCGATCCAACGTAGCTGACCCGAACCTGCGGCGGAAATGCGTCGCTATAGACAGCACCATTGACAAGCCGGCGCGGTACCGCAAGGGTGGGAACCTTCAGCGCTGCCGATACCGACGTGTACCCAACCGTCAACGGCTGTGCACCGGCCGCCGGACTTTGCGCAATGCTGGAGTCGTTGGTAAAGAAGACGCTCGTTGGGCTGACCGTCAATGCTCCTGTTGACGATGTGCCCACCGCAAGGTTGGCGTTCAGATAATGGAACCCGCCATTGGCCGCGAGTGCGACACTTTCGTAGCTCTGTTGAGCGGCGCTCAGATTGGCCGTGCTTGCTGTCGATGCCGAACCACTCGATCCGCCCCCTCCGCACGCACTCAGAAGCAGTGCGGCGCTTACCGCCAGAATGGCGTAGTTATTTACCAATTGCTTTTTTGGCTCTTTCATTATCATTTTATTTTCTTTCAAATTTACTTTAATGGTTTTTTAATGTCCCGAGTTAAACTCTAATTGCCTTGGGCAATTGGGGATAATGTACTGTGCCTGGTGCCATAGCGCGTATCTCATTAACGCGAGTAGACCTGTGCCAATGAATGTCGATGCTTTCTAATCGCGAATATACCGGGCAGGGCACACCCGCTAGAACTCCTACTTATCGACCAATGAAAAAGACCATAACTGCTGCCGTGCTGCTGGCCATGGGGTTGCCGGCGCTGGCTGTTGCACAATCCGCGCCGGCGCCGGCCTTAAAACCCGGGGACACCTGGACTTACGTCAACACGTTAGAGAAAACGCCTTCAATCTGGCACCAGACGCATGACGAGGTGACGGTCTTGCGCGCCACCCAGTCGCACATCTATTACACGTCGAAACAGGCGGGCTCCACGCAGGCGCCGAATGAAGTCGTCGCGGGTGCGGACTGGAGCCGCGAGCGCAGCATCAATGGCGCGGAGGTCGTCGTCAACCGGCCGCTGCAGTTTCCGTTATCGTCGGGCAAAACGTGGGACCTCGGTTACACGGAAGACCATCCGAACAAGACCTATTCATCGCTGAAGTGGAGCAGTCAATATCGGGTGGTGGACACGGAAACGGTCGAGGTGCCGGCAGGCAAATTCCAGGCGATCAAGGTCGAGGCGGAAGGTGACTGGGTTGGACAGATCGAGCCGACGCAGATCGTGACGCAAGCCGTGCAGACACAGCAAGGCGATACGGCCATGGTGACTCACGCACAGAACACCGCTCTCAAACAGGTGACGGGGCGCACGTATAAAGCGTTCTGGTATGTGCCCGAGATTGGCAGGTGGGTGAAGTCGGTGGAAGAGTATTACGGCAGCAACGGCGTGCGCAACGAGCGTTATACGAGCGAACTCGAATCGTTCAAAAGAAGCACGGATTAATCGGCAGGCGTGCGATTATCTGGCGGCAGCTACTTCCGCAGAAAAAGCCCCGATGTATTTGGGGCTTTCTTTTTTGTCATCGCAAGTAGGAGATTTGCCTGGCATGGAGATACAGAACATCGTTCGCCGCAGTTTCTACCTGCGCGTGATCTATGCGCTATGTTTTTGCGGCGCCACCTGGACACATCTGCAAGCGGCTCTCGCGCATGGCCTCGGGTGGGACTACGGCGGCGTCGCGCCGCTCACGCGCATTTTTTGGACCGCGCTGCTCTTCATCGATCCTTTGGCCGTTTTGCTGTTACTCGTCGTGCCGCGAGTGGGTCTGATGGTCTGCGTCGCTGTCATCGTGACGGATGTGGCGCACAATTCATGGTTTGCGCTGCATAACCCGATCCGGATGGATCTGTACCTCGCGCAGATCGCCTTTCTGCTGTTCGTCGCGTGTACGGTGCGCGCCGCGTGGCGAGGGGCGGTGGCTCGGCGTGAGGTGCTGCGCGTCGTCAATTGAACTGCACGCTGGTTTAACGGCGTCATAGCCTGTCCACACTGAGACCGCATGTACCTACAACTCACCGGCACTCAAGTTCGTCTGCTTGGCTCGATGCATCTGTTTCCCGCGATGAGCCGCCGAACGCCGCCATGGATCGCCGAGGCATATGACTGGGCCGAAGCACTCGTGTTCGAGTCCGACCCACCGACTATCCTGCCGTTTCTGAAAAGCGATCAGCAAAACGCTACTTCGCAACTGCAAACCTTGCTAGGCGCCGATGCATGGCGGCAACTCGAGGCGGCGTGGCCCGTTGACGGACCCTTGGCGCCGCTAGCCGATCTGCGGCCGTGGGCCGCGCTGGTTGTCGCGCCGACGCTGTTCCAGCAGGTCGTCGAAGGCGTCGAGCCGCGCATGCTGCGCTCGGCGGCGACACAATCCAAACCCTACTGGTATCTGGAGACCGCGCGGGAAGTAGCCGAGACGCTCGAATCGATTCCGCTTGACGCGATCGGCGCGGCGCTCGCCCTGCTGATGTCCGACCTCGGCGAACCGCAGCGTACGCTCGAGTGTATGCATGCAGCCTGGCTGGATGGTGATCTGAACGCCGTGCACGGTATCGCCGTCGAGTCCCCGATGTTCAATCTGCCGGGCATTCGCCAGGCGATTCTCGATGCGCGCAATCGCGTATGGGCGGCGCGCCTGACGGAATATCTCACGCGGCCGGAACGCACGCTGGTGGTCGTCGGCGCGCTGCATTTGTGCGGACCGGGCAACCTGATCGAATGTCTCGCGCGGCCCGTCGAACCGGTGTTTGTCAGCACGTAACGAGCACGTAACGAGCGCGTGTGGCGCGGGGCGGCATCGTCCCACCGGGCTGCCTCGTGCGGCATAATTCCGCAGTGCCGCCAGCCGTGGCGGTGTGTCTTTTTCTTTTGAGCCCCTTTCATGACCGAACCGCAGCAAACCGCCACCACGCGTCTGGCACAACTCGAATGGCGCTGGAAACCCTTCGACAGCCTCACGAGCGCCGAGGTCTATGCGATGCTGGCCGCGCGCAGTGCGGTGTTCGTGATGGAGCAGAACTGCCTGTATGGCGATATCGACGGGCTTGATATGGACGCCTGGCATCTCCTTGCCTATGGGCCCGGCGCAAGCCGGCCGCCGCTCGCGGGCTATCTGCGAGTGTTGTTGCCGGACGCTGAGGATCCCGATATCCGTATCGGCCGCGTGCTGACGACCGCGGAATTTCGCGGCATCGGTCTAGGCAATGCGATGCTCGAACGGTCGCTTATGCACATTCGGGCGCAGTGGCCGGGCGCGCCGGTTCGTCTGCACGCGCAGGCCCATCTGCAAGGCTTTTACGGCGCGTTCGGCTTCACGCCGGTCTCGGAAATTCACGAAGAAGACGGCATTCCGCACGTCTGGATGCGTTCGGCCTGAAGCGGCCAGACAACGCTGAGCCCGAGGCATGTCCGTCGGGTTCGTTTCAAGCGCCGCTTGGATCGGCCAGAATCAGCGATTCCCACCGGCGGGCGCCGTAGCGGTCCGCGCCAACGCTTGTGTGGCCTTCGCCCGCCGCTCGCCGCGCAGACGTCCGCGTGCCGAGAGCCGCATCCAGTGACGCAGGGCTAGCAGCGCACCGATCACGCTCATCATCGAACCTGGAATCCACAGCAGCAGCCCGCCGATCTGCTGATCGCGCATTGGGCTCAGCCAC
>DASVNP010000289.1:0-17744 GCA_036383775.1 Paraburkholderia sp.
GGTCTGATCCTGCAGCGTGTGATGGCGTGAAGTTTTCATAACGCTCGATGCAACCCTTCTGGAAAGCGCGTGCAAAAGCCCGCCAGTTTAGCGCCCCTGTTGCCGTTGTCGCGAGGCGAACTGGCTGGCACCAGCGCCATCTCAGACGAGCTCGCCAAGACAGGCGTCGAACGCGGCGACGAGCTTGTCGACATCCTCCACCGACGTATCGGGGCACACCAGGATCATGTTGTGAAACGGCGTGATCAGCACGCCGCGGTTCAGCAGATACAAATGCACGACGTGCTCCAGTTCCGCGTCGAGCTGCCGTCCCGCCTCGGTGCCGTTGCGCGGCGGCGTCGGCATGAACTGGAACTCGGTGCGGGCTCCGACGCGCGTCACGCACCACGCGAGGCCGTGCCGCGCGATCGCTTCCTTCAGACCGCTTTCGATGCGCGCGGCGAGTGCGAACATGTGCTCATAGGCCGCCTCGGTCATGACCTCGGCGAGCGTGGCGCGGATCGCACTGAGCGCCAGCAAATTCGCGGTGAGCGTGGTGCCGATGCCCGAGTGGCCCGGCGGCGCGTCACGCTTGGCCTGCTGCGCGCGCGCCGCGAGCTCGGCGGTAAAGCCGTACACCGCGCACGGAAAGCCACCGCCGACCGGCTTGCCGAGCACGAACAGATCGGGTTCGAGCCCATGCGCCCGCGTATAGCCGCCGGGCCCGCAGCTGATCGTGTGCGTTTCGTCGATGGCGAGCAGCGTGCCGTAGCGGCGCATCAGTGCTTGCGCTTGCCGCCAGTAGTCCGGCTCCGGCAGCACCATGCCGATGTTGGTCATCGCGGGTTCGGCGAGCACGCAGGCCACGTCGCCGTCTTTCAGCGCGTTCTCGAGCGCGGCGAGATCGTTGAATTCGATCACGCGCGTGCTGCCGAGCAGATCGTGCACCTGGCCGATCAGACTGTCGCGCTGCTGCGGCTCACCGTCGACCAGATCGACGAACACGTCGTCCACGGTGCCGTGATAGCAGCCGTTGAAAATGACGATCTGTTTGCGCCCGGTCGCCGCGCGCGCCCAGCGCAACGCGAAGCGATTCGCGTCGCTCGCGGTCATCGCGAACTGCCAGTAGGGCAACCCGAAGCGGCGCGTCAGTGCTTCGCCGAGCCACGCCGCATCTTCGCCCGGCAGCATGGCCGTCAGGCCGCGTTCGGCCTGGGCGGCAATCGCGCGCGCCACCGGCGCCGGCGAGTGGCCGAACATCGCGCCGGTGTCGCCGAGACAGAAGTCCGCATAGCGGTGGCCGTCCACATCCGTGAAGGAGGCGCCGCGCGCTGCGTCGACGTACAGCGAGAAGGGCGTCGACCAGTCGTTCATCCAGTGCAGCGGCACGCCGAACAGCAGATGGCGCGCCGCGCGTTCGGACAGCGCGCGCGAGTTCGGCATGGCCTCGACAAACGCGCGGCGTTCGCGCTCGACGAGCGCCTGCGCGCGCCCCCAGTTGATGCCGTGACGGGTATTCAATTGCACGCTCTCCAATGAAGTTCTCAGCAAGCAGCCGTGCTCAGACGAGCAGTTGCAGATGTTCGCGTTCCCACGCGGTAATGCCTTGCGAGAAGGTCTCGAATTCCTTTTCCTTCACCGCGCAATAGGCCTGCACGAACTTTTCGCCGAGCACGTCGGCAAGTTCGGCGCAGGTGGACAGCGCCTTGAGCGCGTCTTCGAGGCCGCGCGGCAGCTCGTATTCGAGGTCATACGCGCTTTCGATCATCGGCGCCGACGCCTCGACTTGCTCGACCATGCCGAGATAGCCGCAGGCGAGGGTGGCCGCCATCGCCAGATACGGGTTCACGTCGACGCCCGGCACGCGGTTCTCGAGCCGCCGGCCGTCCGGACCGGAGTTCGGCACGCGGATTCCGCAGGTGCGGTTGTCGTACCCCCAGCGCACGTTAATCGGCGCGGCGGTGAAACGTGAGAGGCGCCGGTACGAATTCACATACGGCGCGAACATCGGCATGGCTTTCGGCATGTACTTCTGCAAGCCGCCGATGTAGTTGAAAAACAGCGGGCTCGCCGAGCCGTCCGGCAGCGAAAAGATGTTCTGGCCGCTGCCGCTGTCGACGATGCTCTGGTGAATGTGCATCGCGCTGCCTGGTTCGTGCTCCATCGGCTTGGCCATGAAAGTGGCGAAAATACCGTGGCGGAAGGCCGTTTCGCGAACCGCGCGCTTGAACAGGAACACGCGGTCGGCGAGATCGAGCGCGTTGCCATGCGAAAAGTTGATCTCCATCTGACCGGCGCCGACTTCGTGCACCAGCGTCTCGACGCCGAGATGGGTCATCTCGCAGAAGCGCGACAGGTCCTGGAAGAACGGATCGAATTCGTTCACCGCGTCGATCGAGAACGACTGGCGGCCGGCTTCGCTGCGCCCCGCGCGGCCGAGCGGCGGGCGCAGCGGCTCATGCGGATTCTGGTTCTGCGCGATCAGATAGAACTCCATCTCCGGCGCCACCACCGGCTGCCAGCCGCGTGCTTCGTAGAGCTTCAGCACGCGGCGCAACACCGCGCGCGGCGAGATGCCGATCGGCTCGCCGTCGAGCCCGACGCAATCGTGGATCACAAACGCCACTTGCTCGATCGCCCACGGCACGAGCCGCACGGTGTCCGGATCGGGAATGCAGACCATGTCCGGGTCGCTCGGGCCGACAAAGCGCTCGAAGTCCGCGAATTCGCCGTTGACGGTGATCATCAGCAGCGCATTCGACATGTGCATCTTGCCTTCCTGGAGGAACAGGTTCTTCGGCACGATCTTGCCGCGCGCGACGCCGGTCATGTCCGGTATCACGCACTCGACTTCATGGATTCGGTGATGCTCCAGGAATTCGCGCAGATCGTCGCGTAGGTCGCTTTGCAAGGTTGACTCCAGTCGGTGGATGAAGACGGCACGAAACGCGTTCGACAGCGAGGCGCGACGGACTGCCGGTTCGGGAAGGTCAGACGTTTTGCATCGTGAGATTTGATCAAATCATGCCACGAAAAAAATCTTTTGGGAAATTTGATCAAATCCGCGAGACGGGAGGCGCTCTGGACTGGCACTCATGAGACAAACTGTGCCTGTCGATTCGCTCAAGCGATCTTTACGCTTTGACCCCATGATCCAGATACTCGGCAAGACCTCATCCATCAACGTTCGCAAAGTGCTGTGGACCTGCGCGGAGCTCGCGCTGCCATTCGAACAGGAAGACTGGGGCTCCGGATTCCGCGCGACCGGCGTGCCGGAATTTCTCGCGCTGAATCCCAACGCGATGGTCCCCGTCATCAAGGACGGGGAGTTCGTGCTGTGGGAGTCCAATTCGATCATCCGCTATCTGGCAGGCCGCTATCAGGGCGAAACGCTGGGCGAGTCGCTCAATTCGCTGTATCCGCGCGATCCTTGCGAGCGCGCCCGCTGCGACCAATGGATCGACTGGCAGGCGAGCGAGTTGAACCGCGCCTGGAGCTATGCGTTCCTCGCGCTGGTCCGGCACTCGCCGGCGCACCAGGACCCGCGTCAGATCGAGCTGTCTGCCGCGAACTGGGCGAGGCATATGGGGATTGTCGAAAACCAGCTGGAAAAGACCGGTGCGTTTATCGCCGGGCCGGCGTTTTCGCTCGCGGATATTCCGCTCGCGCTTTCTATCAACCGCTGGCTGGAAACGCCGGTGGAGCACGGCGGCATGCCCGCGGTGACGGCTTACATGGAGCGGCTAGGTGCGCGTGAAGGCTTTCAAAAGTATTGCCGCAACGGCACGCCCTGAGATTCTGCGCAGCATGCCCCGACTCGCCTACAATGGCCGCTTTTGCGACACCGATTGAAGGTTCCACGATGCGGGTTTCGAAGTTTTTGCTGGCCACGCTGGCAGCATGTTTCGCCTTGGGTTTCACACTGGACGCGAGCGCCGAGATGACGGCCGCGCAATACAGGCAATGGGCGCATAGCGACAACAATTCGGTCTACGCGGCCTACATTACCGGCACGATCAATGCGCTGGGGTGGGCGAACGGGGACCTGGTGTCGAAGAAGCGGCCGCCGCTGTACTGCCCGCCGGAAAATCTCGCCATTGGCAACCAGAACGTGTATCCGTTGCTCGACGAGTTCTTCAAGAATCATCCGAGCATTTCAGACGACTTTCCGATCGGCCTCGCCATTCTCCGCTCGTTGCAAGCGGCGTTTCCCTGCCGATAGAGGCTGATAGCGGCCGACTGCCCGGAGCCGGCACGGCCCCGGAAGACAACGGGGCCGCGAGAGGCCCCGTCCAGACTCAAACCTGCACGAGCTTGGGAATCTGCACGTCCGGATTCACATCCGCTTCGTAATCCACGCCCGCGATTTCGAAGCCGAACAGACGCAGAAAATCCGTCTTGTAGCCGCTGAAGTCGGTGAGTTCGTAGATATTGTCGTTGGTCACCTGCGTCCAGAGCTCCTGCACACGCCCCTGGACTTCCGGATCGAGTTCCTTGTAGTCCGCGCGCAGACGGCCTTCGTCGTCAATATGCGGCGCCGCGCCGTACAGGCTGTCCTTGTAAAGACCATAGACCTGCTCGATGCAGCCTTCGTGCGTGCCTTTCTCCTTCATGACCTTGAAGAGCAGCGACAGGTACAGCGGCATCATCGGGATCGCGGAGCTGGCCTGGGTCACGACCGCCTTCAGCACGGCCACGCGCGCGTCGCCGCCTTTCGCCGCGAGCTTCTCGCGAATGCCGAGCACTTTCTGGTCGAGGTCCTTCTTGGCCGCGCCAATCGAGCCGTTCCAGTAGATGTCGTGCGTGATCTTCTCGCCCAGATAGGTGAACGCGGTGGTCTTCGCGCCGTCCGCGAGCACGCCGGCGTCGAGCAGGGCGTCGATCCACATCTGCCAGTCTTCGCCGCCCATCACCGCGACGGTGTGGTCGATTTCTTCCTGGGTGGCGGGTTCGAGCACGGTTTCCTTGATGACTTCCTTGTCCGTGTCGATGCCGCGCAGATTCACGGATTTGCCGACCGGCTTGAGCGTGGAGCTGAACACTTCGCCGCTCTTCGGATGCGTGCGCTTGGGCGCGGCGAGGCTGTAGACCACCAGGTCGACCTGGCCGAGATCGCGCTTGATGACCTCGATGGTGCGCGCCTTGACTTCGTCGGAGAACGCGTCGCCGTTGATGCTGGTCGCGTACAGGCCTTTTTCCGTGGCGAATTTCTCGAACGCGGCGGTGTTGTACCAGCCCGCGGTGCCCGCCTTGGTTTCGCTGCCCGCGCGCTCGAAGAACACGCCGAGCGTGGCGGCGTCGGACCCGAACGCCGCGCTGATGCGGGCGGCGAGGCCGTAGCCCGTGGACGCGCCGATCACGAGCACCTTCTTCGGGCCGTCGGCGATGGGGCCGCGTGCCTTGACGTATTCGATCTGTTCGCGGACGTTGGCTTCGCAGCCGGTCGGATGGGTGGAAACGCAGATGAAGCCACGCACGCGCGGTTTGATGATCATGAAGCACCTCTTGTCGGAATTGGCGACATTATAGTGGGCCGCGATTTTTGCGGGGATGGCGCGCCGGTTTGCGGGGCCCAGCTACGCCGGAGCCACGTCCGGCCCGCAAAAAATCGGCCGCCGCCGCGCATCTTGGTAGGATGGCGCCTTTCAAAGCAGACGGTAAAGCAGCGTGAAGCGCCTGATCCCCCTCATTCTGGAAGCTCTCGACCAAGGGTTGACCGCGGCGAACCCGCTCATCGCGCGGGCGTGGTGGCACGTGCGCCATCCCACCTGGCGTGGCGCGGCCAAGGCGTGCGCCGCGCTGCCGGTGCTGCTGCTTCTGTATGTGCTGATCCTGATTCCGTTCACCCCGAGCATCGGCGACATTCGCAAGGCCAAGATCGAACAGCCCGCGCAGATTCTGTCGGCCGACGGCAAGCTGCTCGCCGAGTTCAAGCCGTCCAACCGCGAGTGGGTCAAGCTCAAGGACATCTCGCCGAACGTGGTGAACGCGCTGATCGCCACCGAAGATCACCGCTTCTACCAGCATTGGGGCCTCGACTGGCGGCGCACCGCTTCGGCCGCGCTGCACACGTTTTCCGGCGACCGCCAGGGCGGCTCGACCATCACCCAGCAGCTCGCGCGCAACCTCTATCCCGACGAGATCGGCCGTGCGCCGACGCTCACGCGCAAGCTCAAGGAAGCGATCACGGCCTTCAAGATCGAGGCGCTCTACACCAAGGACGAGATTCTCGAGACCTACCTGAACACGGTGCCGTTCCTCTACAACGCCTACGGCATCGAGATGGCGGCGCGCACCTATTTCGACAAGCCGGCCTCGGATCTGAACGTGCTGGAAAGCGCGACGCTCGCCGGCATGCTCAAGGGCAACAGCTACTACAACCCGGTGCTGAATCCGGAGCGCGCCTTGCAGCGGCGCAATACGGTGCTCGCGCAAATGGTCAAGTTCGGCAAGCTCACGCCGGCGGCCTTCGAGACGCTCAAGCGCCGTCCGTTGCGCATCGATTTCGAGCGGCAGACCGAGCCGCCCGGACCCGCGCCGCACTTCGCGCAACAGTTGCGCAAGTGGCTCGCGGCCTGGGCCGATCGCAACGACTACAACATGTACTCCGACGGCCTGGTGGTGCGCACCACCATTGATTCGCGCATGCAGGCCATGGCCACCCAGGCCGTGACGCTGCAGGGCAATCAGCTGCAGGGCATCGCGAATTCGGCGTGGGGCACGCGCTCGGGCTGCTCGAACGGCCGCGACCTGCTGCAGACTTTCCTGCGCGAGACGCCCGACTACCGTGCCGCCAAAGACACGGGCCTCTCCGATGAGGACGCGCTCAAGCGCGTGTCGTCCGACCGCGATCTGGTGAAGTCGGTGTGCGAGAGCAAGACCCGCGTGCAGGCGGACTTCCTCGCCATGGACCCGCGCAACGGCGAGATCAAGGCGTGGGTGGGCAGCCGCGACTTCAGCCAGGATCCGTTTGATCACGTACAGCAGGCGCGGCGTCAGCCCGGCTCGACCTTCAAGCCGTTCGTCTACGCGGCGGCTTTCGAAGCAGGCGCGAAGCCGGCCGACACCTTCATCGACAAGCCGGTGGAAATTCCGCTGGCCGGCGGCGAAGTCTGGCGCCCCAACGACGAGGACGAACCGAGCGAACGCGCGATCAGCCTGCGCGACGGTCTCGCGTATTCGCGCAACCGGATTACCGCGCAATTGATGGAGACGGTCGGCCCCAACAAGGTCGCGCGCCTTGCCCGCGCAATGGGCGTGCGCGACAGCGAACTCGACCCGGTGCCGTCGCTCGCGCTCGGCACGAGCCCGGTCACGCTGAAGGAGATGGTGTCGGCCTACGGCACGATCGCCAACCTCGGCGGCTACGTGGAACCGGTGATGGTCACGCGCATCGAGGATCGCAAGGGCGAGGTGCTGGCCGAGTTCGCGCCGGCGTCGCCCAGACAGGAACTGCCGGCCGACGCCGACCGCATGCTGATCGACATCATGCGCGACGTGGTGAACCGGGGCACGGGTTCGAGCATTCGCAGCCGCTTCGGCGTGCGAGGCGACGTGGCGGGCAAGACGGGCACGACCCAGGGCAACGCGGACGGCTGGTTCATCCTGATTCATCCGCAACTGGTGGCTGGGGCGTGGGTCGGCTTCAACGACAGCCGCGTGACCTTGCGCAGCGATTACTGGGGACAGGGAGCGCACAGCGCGCTGCCGATCGTCGGCGATTTCTTCCAGCGCGCGCAGCGCTCGCGGCTGGTGGACAGCCGCGTCAAGTTCGCCACCGACCAGGAGCCCGGCTGGTTTGCCGAGCGCTCGGCCCGCTTGCGTGAGTGGTTCCAGCAACTGTTCGCGCCCGCGCCGGCGAAACCCGAGGCGGTGGTGGCGCAACGCGGCGTGGTGCGCAGCGCGCCAGCGGCCGCGTCTGCTTCGTCCGCGCCATCTGCCGCATCAGACGCATCTGGTGCATCTGGCGCGGCGGTTGGAGCGCAGGCGTCCGCTGCCGCGATCGAGCCGCGGGCGTTGCCGCAGCCGCCGCTGCTTGCGGCGCCGGGGTCTGCACCGGTGGCCGCGAGCGGCGCGGTCGACGGTGAAACGCATGGGGGCGGGGAGCCGGCCTCCGCGCCGACACCCACTCCGGACGACGTCGTGCCGCCGGACGCGGGTGGCACGAACGGCGCCTCGCCGGGGACCTGAGCGGCTGCCAACGTGCCCCCGATTATTAAGGCGTGGGCAACAGTGTTTTCAGATCGTGAGGCTGATCTCCTGCGCGTGATTGCGGATAATTGCGTCATTGGTCAATCCGCATGATGTGCAGGCAAACATGTTCAACACGATCTCAGGCCGGACGCCGGAACGGGAGGTTGCATCCGGCGCGCCTAATGGCATAACTCCAGAACGCAAGCCGTTATCGCGCCACGCGCGCGCCCTGATTGCTGCGCTCGCCGCCTGCGCGAGCCTCGTGGGCTGCGCATCGGGCGGCGACGTGGTCGCCACGGACAAACCCGGCACCTACACGGTGGCGGCCAACGCCACGGGCGGCCGGATGGCATGGGCCCGCGCTCACGAACATGCGATGAACGAGGCGCGCGACTACTGCGAGCAGCGCGGCATGCAGATCAGCGTCACGTCGGAAACCGTCAGCGGCGTGCAGATGCTGACGGAGCACGGGTCGTCGATGAATTTCGAATGTCATCCGAAGTTCTAGGCGCAATCAATCCCGTTCAATCAATCCCGCGTCACCACACCCATCGCCCGTCAGGGCTGCTCCGCCACGGTATCAGCCGCGTTGCTGATACCGTACGCGAGCATGAGCCGGTATAGCGTGACACGCGAGATGCCGAGCGCCGCCGCCGTTTCGCCGATCCGATAACCGTGCCGACGCAAGGCGGTTCCTATCGCGCTGCGCTCGGCCTGCTCGCGGACCAGATCGAGCGTCGGCACCTGGCAGTCGGCCGGCGATTCGAGGTCGAGGTCATGGGGCGTGAGCAGCCTGCCTTCCGCCATCACGAGCGCACGGCGCACGCGATTGCTCAACTCCCGCACATTGCCGGGCCACGCGGTGTTGTACATGGCGGTGATCGCCGACGGCGTGAAGCCGCGAATCTTGCGTGTGCTTTCGGTCTTGTACTTCTGCAGAATGTGATGCGCGAGGATTTCAATGTCCTTGCCGCGAGCGCGCAGCGGCGGCTGGTCGATACGCAGCACGCACAGACGGTGGAACAGATCGGCGCGGAAGCGTCCGTCAGGTATCGCCGCCTGCAGATCGACGTGCGTTGCCGAGATCACGCGCAAGTCGACGGGCAGCGATTCGCAGCCGCCAACCCGCTCGATCCGGCCTTCCTGCAGAAAGCGCAACAGGCTCGCCTGCGCCTCGGGCGGCATGTCGCCGATCTCATCGAGGAACAGCGTCCCGCCGTTGGCTGCTTCGATCCGGCCAATCTTGCGCTGCTCCGCGCCGGTGAACGCGCCGCGCTCGTAGCCGAACAGTTCCGACTGCATCAGATGCTGCGGAATCGCCCCACAATTGATCGCGACGAACGGCGCCTTGCGCCGCGACGATAGCTCATGGATGGCGCGCGCGGTCAGTTCCTTGCCGGTGCCGGATTCCCCGGCAATGAACACGCTGGCATTGGTGTTGGCGACCTTGCGGATGGTGTTGAAAAGTTGCCGCATCGCGTCGCAGTTGCCGACCATTTCCGCGCCGAAGGTCATTGGCGCCTCGACGGTTTCGGCGGGATTGTCGAAATAGTCCAGCGCGGCCATACCGCGGGCGTGCCCGAGCACATGGACGAGCCATTCGGACGACAGCGGAAGCGTGATGTAGTCGAAACAGTAATTGCGGATCAGCTCGCGGATGGCGCGGCTTTCCGGGTGGTCATCCTCTGTGATCGCCACCCAGCCGATGGCCGGCTGGCTCAGGCACGCCTTGAGGGTGGCAAAGTCGCGCGCCGGGAAGCCGTCGAAATCGATCAGACCGGCCGCGACACCGGTTTTATTCGTTGCCGTTTGCGCGCCTGAGGCGGTTTTTACCACCGTCACGTCCCAGCCGGCAGCGCGCGTGATGTCGAGGACTTCGTCGCTCGGCACGCGCGCAACGTAGATCAGACGGGGGCGGAGCTCCGGCTGGCGCTGCGCTGAATCGGCCTGCGCGCAAGAGGCCGTTTGGCAAGGATTGGTTGAGTCTGACACGATGTCCCCCGGTTTTTATTGTGTCGTAGCATGTGTGCAATCCGGCTGCGCGGCGAAGGAAGTCGAAGCCGCCTCGCGCGCGCCACATCAGATCTCTAACTGCCCATGCTGGGCAGAAGCGTCCGGTAGATGTGAATGAATGCAGGTCCCAGCAGCACGGTGAGCAGAGCCGGGAAAATGCAGAAAATGAGCGGAAACAGCAGTTTCAGTGCGATTTTCGAGGCCTGCTCTTCGGCGCGCATCTTGCGGCGCGTGCGCAGCGTGTCGGACAACACGCGCAATGATGAGCCGATGCTGGTGCCGAAGCGCTCGGCCTGAATCAGCATCGCGCAAAACGCCTCGACATCCTCGACGCCGGTGCGCAGCGTCAAATTGCGTAGCGCTTTTTCCTTGGTGAAGCCCGAACGCATTTCGAGCAGCATCAGTTGAAGTTCACTGGCTACGACCGGGCTGCGCAGTTCGATTTCGTCCGCCACTTTCATCAGCGCCGCGTCGAGGCTAAGACCGGCTTCGACGCACACGGTCAGCAGGTCGAGCGCGTCCGGAAAATCTTCGAAGATCGCCCGCTTGCGCCATGCGATGCGGCGCGCCAGCACGATGTTCGGGATGTAGTAGCCGATCCCGGCCAGCGCGGCGAGCATGCCGAACAACATGTACGGCTCTTCGGCGAGCGACGTGTTGACGAGCCAGGCGAGCGCGCTCAGCGGCAGCGCGAGCGCCAGTATGGTCTTGGCGGCAAAGTAGAGGGCGGCGGCACCCGGCGTGCGCCAGCCCGCGTTCATCATCTCCACGCGCAGGGCCGAATTTTCCCAGCCTTCGGCGGGGATCGACAGCTTCGAAATAGGCTGCGAAATCTCCGCGAGCTTTTCGAGCCAGGCGGTCCCCGTTGACGTGGAACCGGGCTCGGACATCGGCAGGGTCGCGCCGCCGGCCTGCTCGATGCGCCGGCGCATATCGCGCGGCGAGACCAGGATCATGACGGCGCACACCACGCCGAACACCACGGCGAACAGGCCGGCCAGCAACAGCAGATGCATCGAGTCGAACGTTTGCATGACAGCTCCTAAATGGCTTGATTCATGGCGCACCAGCGCATGGCGCCGTCAGACGCGAATCTTCACGATCCGGCGCATCCACAGCACGCCGGAAAACATCGAGCTCGCCACGACCTCGATCATCTTCACGCCGGCCGGATCGTGCCACAGCACTTCGAGGAAAGTCGGGTTGACGAACATCATCAACGCGGCGGTACCAAACGGCAGCAAGCCGAGAATCCACGCAGACAACTTGCCCTCGGCCGAGAGCACGCGAATCTTGTCGAACAGCTTCAGACGCTCGCGGATCAGCGAGGCGATGCTGTCCAGCACCTCCGCGAGATTGCCGCCCGTTTCCCGCTGGATCAGCACGGCGATCACGAAGTAACGCAAATCGCGGATCGGGACGCGCGTGGCGAGGTTCATCAAGGCCTCGTTCAGCGAGACGCCGTAGTTGATTTCGTCGAACGTGATGCGGAATTCACCGCCCATGGGCTCGGCAAACTCGCTGCCCACCATGCCGATCGCTCCGGAGAAAGCGTGCCCCGCGCGCAGCGCGCGGCTGATCATGTCGGCCACCTCGGGCAACTGCCTCTCGAGTTGACGCAGCCGCTTGGCGCGCCGCTTCGCCACGTAGAGGAGAGGCAGAGTCGAACTCGCCAATGCGGCGAGCGCGGCGATCGAGAGCGGCACGGGCAGGAACGTTCCGGCGCCCATCACGACCACGGGCAGAACAAGGGTCGTGCCGATCAGCCTCGCGATCGACCACTTGACCCCCGACTGCTGGATCCACAAGTCGAGCGACTGAATGCGCGGCACCTGCATCAGCAGCTTGTCGACTGTTTGCGACTCGCTCAGCATGCGTTGCTTCAGGATCGTCAGGCGCTCCTTGTGAACCTGCCCGCCGGCGGACAGGGCGCGGATGCGCGATTCGATCCGGCGCGCGGCCGGACCGTGACGATTGTTCCACCACTGGTAGCTGCCCTCGAGCGCGAGTACGACCGCGATGAACAGCAGGATGGCGAAGGCGTAGAAGATCGGGTTCATGCAGGTCTCCTGAGACCGCTGCGTATCGGTGGGCTGATCGCTGACCGACTCGGCGTGCGGATCGGGTCAGCCG
Organism: Paraburkholderia sp.; assembly: GCA_036383775.1. GTDB lineage: Bacteria > Pseudomonadota > Gammaproteobacteria > Burkholderiales > Burkholderiaceae > Paraburkholderia. The sequence continues at coordinate 12,319 of DASVNP010000289.1, forward strand.
GATCAGTTGGTTTCGAAATGGCGTCCGGGGTCGTAGGTCTGGTCGGGCAACCCGACGCCGAATGCCTGCAGGCGCTCGGCGAACTTGGGCCGCACGCCGGTCGCGCAGAAGCGTCCTCGCACGCAGCCGTTCTCGTCGATGCCGGTTCGCTTGAACGTGAAGATTTCCTGCATGTTGACGATGTCGCCTTCCATGCCGGTGATCTCCTGGATGCTGACGATCTTGCGCCGGCCATCGGTGAGGCGAGCCGCCTGGACCACCACCGCGATGGCCGACGAAATCTGCTGGCGCATAGTCTTGGGCGGCAGCGCGAGGCCCCCCAGGCTGATCATGTTTTCGAGGCGCGTCAGCGCGTCGCGCGGCGTGTTCGCGTGTATCGTCGCAAGCGAGCCTTCGTGGCCGGTGTTCATTGCGTTGAGCATGTCGAGCGCTTCAGCGCCGCGCACTTCGCCGAGGATGATGCGATCGGGCCGCATGCGCAGCGCGTTGCGCACCAGCGTGCGTTGCGTGATCTCGCCGCGACCCTCGATGTTGGGCGGGCGGGTTTCGAGGCGCAGCACATGCTGCTGGCGCATTTGCAACTCGGCCGCGTCTTCGATGGTGACGATGCGCTCGTCGTCCGGAATGAAGCCCGACAGCACGTTGAGCAGCGTCGTCTTGCCGCTGCCGGTGCCGCCCGAGACCAGCACGTTGACCTTGGCGCGGGCGAGGGCGTCGAGCACCTGCGCCATCGGCGGCGTGAGGCTCTGCAACTCGATCAGGTCGGAGATCTGCAGCGGATTGACCGCGAAACGCCGGATCGACAGCAGCGGCCCGTCCACCGCGGAGGGCGGAATGATGGCGTTGACCCGCGAGCCGTCCGGCAGGCGCGCGTCGACCATCGGGCTGGATTCGTCGATGCGCCGCCCGACACGCGAGACGATCTTTTCGATCACCTTCATCAGGTGCGCATCGTCGTAAAACGTCACTTCGGTCAGCTCCAGCCGTCCTTTGCGTTCGACGTAGGTATGCGCGTGGGTATTGACGAGAATGTCGGACACCGTCGGATCGCGCAGCAGGCTCTCCAGCGGACCGAAGCCGAACATCTCGTCATACACGTCGATCACCAGCTGGCGGCGCTCGAGATCGTTGGCGGGCGCCTTCTGCTCGTCGAGAATGCGCGCAATGAGCGTGCCGAGCTCCTGGCGGACCTGGTCGACCGGCAGCCGGGCGAGACGCTCCAGCTCGACGCGTTCGAGCACGCACTGATGGATTTCGCGTTTGAGCTTCTGATAAGCGGCTCGCACCATCTGGTTCGGCGAGTACAAGCCGTGTTCGCGTTCGCCGATTGGCTGCACGCGTTGAGCGGAAATCTGTTCACGCAGCGACATGTTGTTCTCCTTGAGAGGGCGCTACATAGCCTTGAGTTTCGGTGCCGGGCTGCGGCCGAAGAAGCGGGAGAGCAGGGGTTCGCTCCGCACGCTGCCTCCTTCGGATCCGGCAGCCTGGCTGACGATGTTGCTCGCGAGCGCAAGCAGGCTGCGCGACACCGCGCAATTGCGGCTCACCTTGGTGATCGGCATTCCATGATTCATCGACTCGGAGACGTTTTCGGTGTCTTCCGGAACGACCTGATAAGGACGCATGCCGAGCACTTCCTCGAGCGCGGCGCGCGCGCGTTCGCCGTGGCGGGTGTACCGGTTCAGCAGCAGCCGGGTACGGTCGGGCGGATAGGCGAGCGACGCCAGAATTTCCTGCAGGCGCCGGCCCGCCCGCACATGCGGCATGCTCGCCTGCAACACGACATGAATCTGGTCGCTGCGATCCAGCGCGAGGATGGACAGCGGATTGATGGTTTGTCCGAGGTCGAAGACCACCACGTCGTAGCGCGGTGCGGCGACGCCCAGTATCCATTCGAGCCGCTCTTCCTTGATCTCCGCGGCCTTGATCGGGTCCCCGGCGCCGGCGAGCAGATGGAAGGTGTCACTGACATGCACGAGGCTCGCGTCGAAGAAGGCCGCGTCCATCCGCTCGACCTGCTCGCACATCTGCGGCAGCGTCGAGGGTGGTTTTTCGTCGGAGACGAGAAAGGCGGCATCGCCGAAAAGCTGATTGAGATCGATCAGCAACACGCGCTTATGCTGGCTCTCGGAAATGGCCTGGGCCACATTGCTGGCGATGAAGCTGGTGCCCGCGCCGCCCTTGCACGAGAGGAACGAAACGATCTGGGTTTCGTGCGCGCCGTGGATCGCACGCTGATTCTCGATGCGCAGCAGCGCTTCCCCGAGCGAGCGCTTGTCGAGCGGCCAGCTCAGCACGTCGCGAAAACCGGCGCGCATGGCTTCGATCAGGGTCTGCGGCGACGCATCCGGAATCAGCAGGATGCACGTAACCCGCGCGTGCTGATGGCACAGTTTGCCGATGACGGGCAGCTCACTGGTATCCATCGACGATGCGTCGACAATCAGCACGTCGAACGCGTCGAGGCTGTCGCCACGCTCCATCAGCATCGAGGGCTTGCCGGCCATCCGGGTCGTGCGGTAATTGCCGCATTCGCCGATCAGTTGCATGATCTGCGAAAGCCGCGTGGTGTCGTCCGAAGTGGTAAGTATGTTGATCATGATCGTGGCTGCCTGGCTGTTGGTCGTTAATTGCAGACGGTGCCGCCCGTCGAGCTCGTGAGACTTTCGCGTGGCAAGGTGGTGGTGAGCGGCGGCATGGTGAGCGTGAGCGGCATGAACGGGAACATGGTTTTCACCTTGACATTGGTGACGCTGACGGTGACCGTGCTGCAACTGCTCCGGGCTGTCGGCGCATCGGAGTTGCATCCGGAAGGCAAATAGGAAACTGAAATATTCGACGTGCTCAGCAACGGCAGCAGCGCGGTCATTCTCGTCTTGATGACGCTCGCGTCGGCGTCGCAGACGACAGCCGTACGCGCACCAAGGCGGACGGCTTCAGTGGCCGTGCTCCAGTAGAACAGCACACGCGAGAACTCGCAGATGCCGATCAGCAGGCTCAGGAAAACGCCCAGCACCAGCGCCAGTTCGACGGTTGTGGCACCGCGTTGACGCCACTGCCGTGGCGAGGTGCGCGACTGAGATAGCGTGTTCATAGCACCTGCCTCATGACGGTCGTGATGTCGTTGAAACTGATCGAGCCTAGGCCGCGAAACGGTTCGATCGGCGCGTAGCTGTAGCCGGTGATCTTGACCGCGACCAGGTTGATGCTGCCCGCGGCCGTGCCTGAACTGGCACCGTTGTTCGAGTCGTAGGTCGGAACGCTGCCGAACGTCATGCCGGGGCAGCCCGTCGAATTCACGCGGTCGCAGATCACCACCATGCTGGTCTTCAGACCGGTGACCAGTACCGAGCCGCTGCAGTCGGTGGTGCCGTATACCGCGAGACATTGCGCCTGAGTGACCGGATACGCGATGTCGCTGGGCGAGAACTCGGACAGATAGCGGGCGGCGTCGCGTGTTGCCTTGGTGAGCGCGTCGTACTGGTAGATCGCGTAGCCGAATTCCGTCACACCGGTCACGAGCAGCATGAGCGGGATCAGCACGAGGCCGAACTCAACCGCGGCCACGCCGCGCATCTTCTGCCGTGAAAACAGTCTTCTGTTCATGACGCGCTCCTATTGCACCAGTACGGGAACGAGTGGTCCGGCGCCGGTGCCGGCACCCGGCGCGCCTTGCGTGGCGCACGGGCTGCCGGCCGAATTCGACATGCCGAGATACTCGAGAAACACCGCGTCGATATTGCCGCCCTGCTGCATGGGGTTGACCATCAGCACACAGGTCCAGCCGGATACCGGCGCCTGGTGCGTGCCAGGGTTCGCAAAGCCGCTGCAGTCGACCATCGGCGCGAGCACCAGCCGGCGATCGGAGCCTGCCTTGTACACGGATTGCGCTGCCGCGCTGCCTTGCGTTTTGTAGCCCGTGACGTTGTCCCCCTGGTACGGCGCATATTTGGTGCGTTCCTGCACGAAGTCGGGGTAAGCGTTGCCGTTCGGATTGGACGTGGTGGTGTACGCGTAGCCGGTAAAATCGGTGACGCCGGTCGAGCCGCCGGCATAGATGCCGAAGCGCGTATTCCAGTCCTTGTCGAGCGACGCCTTGTTGCCGGTGGTGCCGATCTGAGTGCCGTTCGCGGGCAGGCTGCATTGGCCGGCACCGGAGAGCAGCGAGCCCAGCGAGCTCGCACCGCTGTTGCCCGGCGTCAGGTTGGCCCAGCCGAAGTTGCCGCCGCCGTAGGTGCCGTTGCCCTGCGTGTCCACCTTGGAGATCAGCCACTGGCCCGTCGTGTAGGACGACGCGCCGGCCGAGGCCGGTGTGCAGATGAACACCGGGATTGCGCAGGTGGTTTGCGCGGCGCCCACCGTGGCGACCGCAGCCGCAGAGACCGACGAGGTTGCCAGCTTCGCGGCGTTGGCCGCGCTCATGCCCGGCAACGCGCCGAACACCTGCACGAACCAGTTGGCGATGCCGGTGAGTTGCGTGGTGCACTGCGCGTACTTGATATTGGCGAGCGAGTACGTGATCGAGTCTTTGCTTTCGAAGGTATCGCTCGTGGAATCGCTATACATGACAGTGCTGTCGGTCAGCGCCGATACCGCCGTGCTCTGGAAGAAGGCATTGTTGGCGTGCGCGGCGGCGATGCCGGCCGCCTCGGACACCGACAGCGGGGTGGCGCCGGTGAGGTCGCGCGCCGCGGCCAGCGCGCAGGCGTCGGCGCTGTTCTGCAACTCGCTCTTCGTCACATAGAGCTTGCCGAGATCGAGCACCAGACCGACGAAGCCGATCAGCGCGACGAGCGACAACGCGACGATGATCGCCACCGCGCCGCGCTCGCGCTGGCGAGCCGCACCGTATTTCCGTGATTGCATGACGCGACGCATGGCGCCCCCCGTATCTTCCGTGTCTTTCGTGTGTTACTGACCGCCGGACCCGCCGTTGCCGCCGCCGACACCGATCACAAACGCGTTCGGCGCGGGCAGCGGTTGCTGGAAGGACCGGTCATAGGTGTCCATCGCCGCGGCGGCGGACTTGCCGTCCATGCTCTGCGAGTACAGCGCGTGTTCCCCCGCGTGCGGATCGATGATCTGCGCCTCCTTGACGGATTTGAGCGCCTCGCCGAAATGCTTGTCCCAGATCGGCGTGCTCGACATGCAAGCGCTTAGCACCAGGCAGGCCGCCAGGACGAGCGTGGTCCAGCGGGCGAAAGCAAACTGTTCGTGTTTCATGAGATTCCCCTTGGCTTCAAATCAACGGTCGGCCGTGTGGCTCGACGTGTCCGCTTTGGCGACGTCCTGCCGTCCCTGCCGGGAGGCGATCCGCGCCGCGGCGCTTTCGATACGGGCAGCGCGGACGCTCTGCTGAGCCGCCGCGGACGGCGGCGCCTCCGCGAGCAGGACCGAGGTGCTGGGCGCCGGGTCCGGCACCGGCG
>DASVNP010000290.1:0-53542 GCA_036383775.1 Paraburkholderia sp.
GGTCTCAAGCAGGCTCTGCAAACCGATGGCGACGCCGCCTGCGAAGCGCTGATTGAATCCGGCCTGCGCGGCCGCGGCGGCGCAGCCTTCCCCGCCGGCATCAAATGGCGCACGGTGCGCGGCGCCAAAGCGGCGCAGAAGGACATCGTCTGCAATGCGGACGAAGGCGACTCCGGCACCTTCTCCGACCGCCTCGTGATGGAAAGCGATCCGTACGTGCTGATCGAAGGGATGATCATCGCGGGCGTCGTGACGGGCGCGACGGTCGGCTACATCTACGTGCGCAGCGAGTACCCGCATTCGATCGCCACGCTCGAAGCGGCCATCGCAAAGGCGCGCGCCGCCGGCTGGCTCGGCGAAAGCGTGCTGGGTTCGACGGCACGCTTCGACCTGTTTGTCGCAAAGGGTGCCGGCTCGTACGTATGCGGCGAGGAAACGGCGCTGCTCGAATCGCTCGAAGGCAAGCGCGGCATCGTGCGCGCGAAGCCGCCGGTGCCCGCGCTGGTCGGCCTTTACGGTCAGCCGACCGTGATCAACAACGTCATTACGCTCGCCACCGTGCCTATCATCTTCGCGCGTGGCGCGGCGTTCTACAAAGACTTCGGCATGGGACGCTCGCGTGGCACCCTGCCGTTCCAGCTGGCGGGCAACGTCAAGCAAGGCGGCCTCGTCGAACTTGCATTCGGTGTGACGCTGCGCGAATTGCTCTACGACTACGGCGGCGGCACGGCGAGCGGCCGGCCCGCGCGCGCGGTGCAAGTGGGTGGTCCGCTCGGCACGTATCTGCCGGAAAGCCAGTGGGATATTCCCATGGACTACGAAGCATATGCGGCGGTTGGCGCGGTAGTCGGCCACGGCGGCCTTGTCGTGCATGACGACACCTCGAATCTCGCAGAACTCGCGCAGTACGCCATGCACTTTTGCGCGCTCGAATCGTGCGGCAAATGCACGCCATGCCGGATCGGCTCGACGCGCGGCGTCGAAGTCATCGCCCGGATTCGCAACGGCGATACGTCCACCCGCCAGGTGCAATTGCTGCGCGATCTCTGCGACACGATGGTGTCCGGTTCGCTCTGCGCGATGGGCGGCATGACACCGTACCCGGTGCTGTCCGCACTCGACCATTTCCCGGAAGACTTCGGTCTTGCCAACGTGTCCGATCACGCGCCCAAAGCTGCGGCCTGATCCAGGAGCCCACAACATGTCCGACATGCTCAACTCTCCCACCGGCGGCTGCGGTTCAGGCAACTGCGCGTGCAAGTCGCAGGCCCTGCAAGCACAGCAGCGCGCGGCCCACTCCGTTTTCGACGAGACGGATTACGGCACGCCCGCGCGCCACGCCGATGTCGATGTCACGCTCGAAATCGACGGGCAATCCGTCACCGTTCCCGCCGGAACCTCGGTAATGCGCGCCGCCGCCGAAGCGGGCGTGAACGTGCCGAAGCTCTGCGCGACCGATTCGCTGGAACCGTTCGGCTCGTGCCGCTTGTGTCTGGTGGAAATCGAAGGTAAGCGCGGCTACCCCGCGTCGTGCACGACGCCGGTCGAAGCCGGCATGAAGGTGCGCACGCAGACCGATCGTCTGCAGTCGCTACGCCGCAATGTGATGGAGCTGTACATCTCCGATCACCCGCTCGACTGTCTCACCTGCCCCGCCAACGGCGACTGCGAGCTGCAGGACATGGCGGGCGTTACCGGCTTGCGCGAAGTGCGGTACGGCTTCGACGGCGCGAATCACCTGAAGGACAAAAAAGACGAGTCGAACCCGTACTTCACGTATGACCCGTCGAAGTGCATCGTCTGCAATCGCTGCGTACGCGCGTGCGAGGAAACGCAAGGCACATTCGCGCTGACCATCACCGGGCGCGGTTTCGAATCGCGCGTGGCGGCGAGCGAGAACCAGCCGTTCATGGACTCGGAGTGCGTCTCGTGCGGCGCGTGCGTGGCGGCATGCCCGACCGCCACCTTGCAGGAGAAGACCGTCATCATGCTCGGCCAGCCCGAGCATTCGGTCGTCACCACGTGCGCGTATTGCGGCGTCGGCTGCTCGTTCAAGGCGGAGATGAAGGGCAACGAAGTCGTGCGGATGGTGCCGCACAAGAACGGCCAGGCCAATGAAGGCCACGCCTGCGTAAAGGGCCGCTTCGCGTGGGGCTACGCGACGCACAAGGACCGTATCACCAAGCCGATGATCCGCGCGAAAATCACCGATCCGTGGCGCGAAGTCAGCTGGGAAGAGGCGCTCGCGTACGCGGCGTCGGAATTCCGCCGCATTCAGGCCAAACATGGCCGCGATTCGATCGGCGGCATCACGTCCTCGCGTTGCACGAACGAAGAAACGTATCTCGTGCAAAAGCTCGTGCGCGCCGCGTTCGGCAACAACAACGTCGACACCTGCGCGCGCGTGTGCCACTCGCCGACCGGCTACGGCCTGAAGGCCACGCTCGGCGAATCGGCCGGCACGCAGACCTTCGCCTCGGTCGATAAAGCCGACGTCATCATGGTGATCGGCGCGAACCCGACCGACGGCCATCCGGTGTTCGGCTCGCGTCTGAAGCGCCGCGTGCGCGAAGGCGCGAAGCTGATCGTCGTGGATCCGCGCCGCATCGATATCGTCGATACGCCGCATGTGAAGGCGTCGCATCATCTGCAATTGCGTCCGGGCACCAACGTTGCGATCGTGAACGCACTGGCGCATGTGATCGTCACCGAGGGTCTGGTGAACGAAGCCTTCGTCGCCGAGCGTTGCGAGACACGGGCGTTCGAACAGTGGCGCGATTTCGTCGCGCTGCCGGAGAATGCGCCGGAAGCGACCGAAGCGGTCACCGGCGTGCCGGCGCAAGCCGTGCGCGAAGCCGCCCGCATCTATGCGACCGGCGGCAATGCCGCGATCTACTATGGCCTGGGCGTCACCGAGCACGCGCAAGGCTCGACCATGGTGATGGGCATCGCCAACCTCGCGATGGCCACGGGCAACGTCGGCCGGGAAGGCGTGGGCGTCAATCCGTTGCGCGGCCAGAACAATGTGCAGGGTTCGTGCGACATGGGCTCGTTCCCGCACGAACTGCCGGGCTATCGGCACATCAGCGACACGGTCACGCGCACGCTGTTCGAAGATGCCTGGAACGTCACGCTGCAACCGGAACCCGGCCTGCGCATTCCGAACATGTTCGACGCCGCCGTGCACGGCACTTTCAAGGGCTTGTATTGCCAGGGCGAAGACATCGTTCAGTCGGACCCGAATACGCACCACGTGTCGGCGGCGCTGTCGGCGATGGAATGCATCGTCGTGCAGGACATTTTCCTGAACGAAACCGCCAAATACGCGCACGTGCTGCTGCCCGGTTCGTCGTTCCTCGAAAAGGACGGCACTTTCACCAACGCGGAGCGCCGCATCTCGCGCGTGCGCAAGGTCATGCCACCGGTGCCGGGTTACGCCGACTGGGAAGTCACGGTGCTGCTCTCGCGTGCGCTCGGCTACGAGATGGACTACACCCATCCGTCGCAGATCATGGACGAGATCGCGCGTCTCACGCCGACCTTCCACGGTGTCTCGTATAGGAAGCTCGACGAGCTCGGCAGCATCCAGTGGCCCTGCAACGAGCAGGCGCCAGACGGCACGCCGACCATGCACGTCGATACCTTCGTGCGCGGCAAGGGCAAGTTCGTGATTACGAAATTCATCGCCTCACCGGAGAAAGTCACGCGCAAGTTCCCGCTGCTGCTCACCACGGGCCGGATCCTGTCACAGTACAACGTGGGCGCGCAAACGCGTCGCACCGAGAACTCGCGCTGGCACGACGAAGACCGTCTGGAACTGCATCCGCACGATGCCGAGGAACGCGGCATCAAGACGGGCGACTGGGTCGGTATCGAATCGCGCGCCGGGCAAACCGTGTTGCGCGCGAAAGTGACCGAGCGCATGCAGCCGGGTGTGGTCTATACGACGTTCCACTTCCCCGAATCGGGCGCGAACGTGATCACCACCGACAGTTCGGACTGGGCGACCAACTGTCCGGAGTACAAGGTGACGGCGGTGCAGGTGATGCCGGTCGAACAGCCGTCGCAGTGGCAGCAGGACTATTCGCGCTTCAACACGGAACAGCTCGATCTGCTGCGCCAGCGCGAGTTGGCCAATGTGAACTCGGGGAAATAGGCTAAGCCATGGACACTCAAAACCTGATCGACATGGCGAACCGCATCGGTGACTTCTTCGATTCGATGCCCGATCGCGAAGAAGCGCTTGCCGGGATCGCGGACCATATCCGCCGCTTCTGGGAGCCGCGCATGCGGCGAGCGTTGCTGACGTCGCTCGACGAACCGGAGGCAAGCGGCATCGAGATGTCGGCCATCGTCAGGGAAGCGCTCGTCAAACATCGTGAATCGTTGACACCCGCTGCGGCGCCTGTGGTGTAAGTCCGCCCACGCAAGCAGCGCGCGCCGCTGCTTGATGCTTTGGCGCCGGTCCGGCGTCAAAGCGCCGTTTGCTCCGGAATTTCCCCGCCCACCGTGAACCACGCTTCGCAATGGCGCAGCAGGCCCGACAGATCGGAGCCCATGCGCCCGCGCGCGCTGATGTAGCCGTCCGGCCGCACGAGATAGAACGACGGCCGCGTGCGTCCATACGATTCGGATAGCGGCGGTCCGCCGTCGCCCGTGGTGTCGGTGATGCGCCAGATGCGTACCGCACCCGGTAGCAGTTTCTCGACTTCCGCCGCCGCGCGCTCCAGTTCCGCGTCCGGCGGGGACTCGTGTTTCGCCGCGGGATCGAGCGGTGTGCCGTCGACGGGCAAAGGCGGCAGCAGCAGGAACAGCGAGAAGAACGCCGGATCGTGCAGATCGAACAGGCAGCCGACGCCCGGCGCGCGGCCAAGCGGTCCGTCCACGACATGCACCAGCGCGTCCGGCGCACGTTCACCGGCGCGCGGTCCGCCGTCGAGCACGCGCTCCAGCGTCAGCGGACTATGCCGGTACTGGATCGACAACTCGCTCATGGTCTGGCGTGCGGCATCGCGCAGCGGTCCCAGCGTAGCCAGCACCGGCATGACGCGCTCGCGCAGCAGTTTGAGTGGTCCATGATCGGCCTCGGCCACCTGCATCATGAAGCCGGTCTGCCGCAGCACGTCGCGTTCGATAGGATGCCGTTCGAGATGGTACGTGTCGAGCAGGCGGTCCGGGGCCGTGCTTTTCAACACGCGCGCAAGCTTCCAGCCGAGATTGAACGCCTCCTGCATGCCGGTGTTCATGCCTTGCGCGCCGGCCGGACTATGCACGTGGGCGGCGTCGCCCACCAGGAAGATGCGGCCCACCCGCAAGCGATCCACCATGCGGCTATTCAGATGGAAATACGAGGACCACGCCAGCTCCGACACGTCGACCCGTTGCCGCACGCGCCGGGCGATCAACGCCTTGCATTGCGCGAGCGATGGCGGCGGCACCCGAGTCAGCGGCGGCTCCCCCAGCACGACGGGCGTTTCGGGCGTAGCGGGCGACTCGGTGGCGGCAGGCTCGATGGCGTGGTCCGCGATCAGACGATGCCGGCCGTGCCCCATCGGAAACAGCGCCATCAGGCCTTCGCCCGATGCGAAGATGTGGAACTCGTCGTCGGGCCAATCGGTTTCGGCGTGCAGGTCGGCGAGCAGGAAAGTCTGCTCGAAGGTCTTGCCCACGAAGCTCAAACCCAGCCGGTGACGAATCGCGCTATGCGCACCGTCCGCGGCGATCAGGTACGAGGGGCGCAGCGTCTCCGTGTGGCCGTCCGCGCGGCGCAGCGTCGCCTGAATGCTGGCGGCGCCTTGCGTGAACATGGTCAGCTCGACACCGCGCTCGATCGTCACGCCGAGCGTGGCGAGATGCTCCGTCAGCAAACGCTCGGTCACGGACTGGTCCAGAAACAGCAGATACGGATAGCGCGTATGCAGCGAATCGAAATCGAGCTGCGCGAGACGCGTGCTGTTCGAAAACAGATTGACGATCCGCGCGCGATGACCGAGTTCGAGAAACGGCTCGACCAGCCGATGCTGCTCGAGCAACTCGAGCGTGCGCGCCTGAATGCCGATGGCCCTGGAATACGGGCTCGGCACCATCGCCTTGTCGATCAGACGCACGGGAATGTGGGCGCGCGCCAGACTCATCGCCGCGGCAAGCCCGGTCGGCCCCGCCCCGACGATCAGCACCGGCGACACATCGGCTGCGGCAGCATCCATGCGCACCTCCGGAGGCAACAATGCGTTCTAGTGTACGCCCGGAGGGGGACCACTTGGGGAGCGCCGGGAACGCGCTCAACGGTGCACCGCATCAATCCCGCGACCCGACGCGTAAGGACGGACGCCGCATCGCCGGCCGCGCTTACACGCGTCAGTGCGCGTGCGGCGGATGATCCATCGCGCAACGATGCTCGGTCGTGCCGAGATCGACTTGCAGCGTCGCGTGCTGCATCGAAAAACGCTCGCGCAGCATCGCGACGATGCCGTCGATCGACTCGTCGCCGGGATGGCCCGCCGGCATCACCAGATGCGCGCTGAGCGCGTTGCCGGTGGTGGACAGCGCCCACACATGCAGGTCGTGCACGTCGATCACGCCGGGCTGATTCGCCAGATAATCGCGGATGCCCTGCAGATCGACGCCCGGCGGCACAGCGTCGAGCGCGAGGCGTACCGAGTCGCGCAGCAGCCCCCACGTGCCGACCACCACGACCGCGACCACGAGCAGGCTCATCACCGGGTCGAGCCACGTCCAGTTGGTGTAGAGGATCACCAACCCGCTCACCGCGACTGCCGCCGAGATGCCGGCATCGGCCGCCATGTGCAGGAAAGCGCCACGAATATTCAGGTCGTCTTTCTGCCCGCGCATGAACAGCCACGCGGAAATACCGTTGACCACGACGCCGATCGTCGCAACGACGAACACCGCAAGACCCGCCACGGGCGCCGGGTTGATCAGCCGCCCAATCGCTTCGGCGACGATCACGCCGCACGCGAACAGCAGCAGCGCCGCGTTGGCGAGCGAGGCGAGAATCGACGAGCTGCCGTAGCCGAACGTGTAGTGCCCTGACGGCCGACGCGTGGCGAGCCAGGCGGCGCCCCATGCAAGCAGCAGGCCCAGCACGTCGGAGAGGTTGTGGCCGGCGTCGGCGAGCAGCGCGGTGGAATGCGCGAGCACGCCGTAGATCGCCTGGACGACCACGATCGAGATGTTCAGTATGACCGCGAGTGCAAATGCGCGGCCGTGGCCGGCGACCGGAGCGTGAGCGTGGTGATGGCCCGCGTGAGCGCCGTGGCTATGGCCGTGGCTGTGGCCGCGATGGCTTTGGCTGCCGTGCTCGTGATTGGCGTGAGCGACACTGCCATGGTCATGGCCCGAGTGATCATGCCCATGCGCCGCATGGTCGTCGCGCTGCTGGCTGGCTCGATCGGCCCCATGCCCCGCATGGTCATGCACCTCGCGGCTTGGCGTTTCGTTTTGTTTCATGACGGGTCCAGAGAATAATCGCCTGCTGGCTCGGCCACATGCTCGAGCATGCCGGCGAGCATCGCGCTGATGTGACGGTCCGCGGCGAGATAGAACACCTGCTTGCCTTGCCTCTCGGCGCGCACGATCCGCGCCGCGCGCAGCAAGCGCAAATGATGGCTCACCAGCGATGACGACAAACCCAGCGTCTCGGCAATCGCCCCAACCGCCCGCCGTTCGTCGACGCACGCGAGAACGATGCGCAAACGCGTGGGGTCGCCGAGCAGGCGAAACAGGTCGGCCAGCGGCACGATGGTGTCGGCCAGACGGTCGTCGATGCTGTCAGTCGAGGCGGAAGAAACCATGGGGGACGACGCTGCACTCAACACATATGAATAAGTGTTCACATGTTATAGATATTGAGATGACAGGTCAAATCGGAGCGCGGTCCGGCGAGTGTGGGAAAATGCGGCCTCTGCCTCACCCGAATGCCATCCCCCGTCATGCAACCTGTTTTTGACCGCGCTTTCGCGGCGCATCGTGACGGCCGCCTCGACGACGCCGAACGCGGCTACCGCGCGACGCTCGACAGCAATCCCACGCACGTCGACGCGCTGCACCTGCTGGGCGTGCTGCGCCACCAGCAGGGCCAGCACGCCGAAGCCGCCGACCTGGTACGGCGCGCGGTGAACCTGCGCCCGGAAGACGCCGCGCTGCAGCTGAATCTCGGCAACGCCCTGAAGGCGCTGGGCCAGATCGACGACGCCATCGAACAATTCCGCAATGCGCTGACGCTCGCGCCGTCGTTCCCGATGGCGCACTACAACCTGGGCAATGCGTACGCGGCGGTGGGCCGTCACGAAGACGCCGCCGACGCGTTCGAGAAATCGCTGCGCCTGCAGCCGGACGACGCCTCGTCGCATAACAACCTGGGCAACGCACTGCATGCGCTCGGGCGTCATACGGAAGCAATCGAATCGTTCCGGCGCACGCTCGAACTGCGCCCCGGGCATGCCGGCGCACTCAACAACATGGGCATGTCGCTCAATGCGCTGGGCCGCGCCGACGAGGCGAAGCCGTGTTTCCAGGCGGCCTTGGCCGCCGAGCCGCGCTTCGTCGCGGCGCACTTCAATCTCGCCAATACGTTCGACGCCACTGGCCGCCATGCGGAAGCGGTCGCCTCGTTCCGGGCGGCGCTCGCTTTGCAGCCGAATCTGCCGCCGGCGATCTTCGGCATGGGCAACGCCCTTGCATCCGCGGGACACCACGAGGAGGCGCTGCCGTATCTCGAGCGTGCGGTCGGTCTCGATCCGCAGTTCGCGCTCGCGTGGCTGAGTCTGGGCACTGCGCACCAGGCGCTGGGGGCCTACCCGGCAGCGGTCCGCGCGTTCGATCAGGCGCTGCGCCTGATGCCCGACCTCGCCTCCGCGCACATGAACCGCGCGCTCGCCTGGCTCGCGCAGCGCGATTTCGCGCGCGGCCTGCCGGAGTACGAATGGCGGCTGCAAACCATGGCGCACCCGGCGATCCAGACGCTGCCGCGGTGGCACGGCGAGCCGATCGAACAACGCACGTTGCTGATCCACGCCGAGCAGGGTTTCGGCGACACGCTGCAATTCGTGCGCTTCGTCCCGCAGGCCGCGCAGCGCGCGGCGCGCGTGGTGCTCGAAGTGCAACCGCAGCTGCTGCCGTTACTGGCGCCGGCCGCGCAGGCCTGGCGCGTCACGCTGATTGCCCAGGGAACGCCGCGCCCCGCTGCCGATCTCCAATGCCCACTGCTGAGCCTGCCCCTCGCGCTCGGCACGACCTACGACACCATTGCGGACCGCACGCCGTACCTCAGCGTGCCACCCCCGTACGGCCGCAAATGGCGCGGCTCGCTTGGCGGTCAGGCAAAACGCAAGATAGGCATAGCGTGGTCTGGGCGCATCCAGCAACAGGAAACGCGCTCCATGCCGCTCGCTGCGCTCGAGCCGCTCTTCGCGCTCGAAGGCATCGACTGGATCGTGCTGCAACCCGCGCTGAGCGCCGACGAACGCTCGGCGCTCGATGCACATCCGCGCGCGGAATCGATTCATCGTTTCGACGGGCGAGTCGGCGATTTCGCGGATACCGCGGCGATCATCGAACGGCTCGATGCGGTGGTGTCGATCGACACGTCCATTGCTCACCTGGCCGGTGCGCTGCGCAAGCCGCTCTGGCTGATGCTGCCGTTCGCGGCGGATTGGCGCTGGTTCGTCGGCGAGACACGCAGCCCGTGGTATCCGGGCGCGACATTGCTGCGGCAGCCGCGACCCGGCGCGTGGGGCGACATCGTCGAAGCAGTCGCGCAGGAGCTTCGCAACGGTTAGGCAGGCGCGCCGCCTGGCCTGGCAAGTTTGGGCGGCCGTCGTCCCAAATAAAAACCCCGCGTTCTTGCGAACGCGGGGTTTTTTTCGTTTAGGCGAAACCGCGAACCCGACCGTCAGGCTGTCCGGTACTGATCACGCGACTCCGGAGTGCGATACAGCACCAGCGTCGCGATCAGCCCGCAAATCGCCGCGAAGCCCAGAAACAAACCCGGCGCAGCCTTGTTACCAGTCGTGTGAATCAGCAGCGTCGAGATAGCCGGCGTGAAGCCGCCGATCGTGGTAGCGAGGCTGTAAGCCAGCGAGAAGCCTGCGGTACGCACTTCAACCGGCATGACTTCGGTCAGCGCCACGACCATCGCACCGTTGTAGCTGCCGTACAGGAAAGACAGCCACAGCTCGACCGCGAGCAGCCGCGCGAACGACGGATCGGCAACCAGCCATTGCAGCGCCGGATACGCGGTGACGATGGTCAGAATCGTGAAGGCCAGCAGCACCGGACGGCGGCCGATACGGTCCGACAGCGCGCCCGAGAGCGGCAGCCAGACCAGATTCGACAGGCCGATACACACCGTGACGACCAGCGTGTCGATGGCCGACAGCTTCAGCACTTCCTTGCCGAAGGTCGGCGTGTACGCGGTGATCATGTAGAACGACACAGTGGTCATGATCACCATGCCCATGCCGCCGAGCACGATGCCCCAGTTCGCCGCCATCGTCTTCAGGATCTCGCCCATGCTCGGGCGATGCTTGCGCGCCTTGAATTCCTCGGTTTCCTGCAGCGAACGGCGGATCAGGAACAGGAACGGCACGATCAGGCAGCCAATCAGGAACGGCACGCGCCAGCCCCAGGCCGTCATCTGATCAGCCGGCAGCAGCTTGTTCAGGAACACGCCGATCAGCGCGGCAAACACCACGGCAACCTGCTGGCTGCCCGACTGCCATGAGCAGTAGAAGCCCTTGTTGCCCTTGGTCGCGATCTCCGACAGATACACCGACACACCGCCGAGTTCGACACCGGCGGAGAAGCCCTGCAATAGCCGGCCGAAGAGCACGAGCACCGGCGCGAGCAAGCCGATCGTCGCGTAACCTGGAATCGAGGCGACCGTGAGCGTACCGAGCGCCATCAGACCAAGAGTGAGAATCAGGCCCTTGCGCCGGCCGTGATGATCGATGTAGGCGCCGAGCACGATCGCACCGAGCGGCCGCATCAGGAAGCCCGCGCCGAACACCGACAGCGACAGCATCAGCGACGCGAAGTCGCTGCCACTCGGGAAATAGGTCTTGGCGATTGCCGAAGCGTAATAGCCGTAGACCATGAAGTCGTACATCTCAAGAAAGTTGCCGCTGACAACGCGGAATACTGTCTTGACCTTGGATTCTTCGGATGAGGAAGTAGCGTGTGACGCAGTAGACATGACATTCTCTGATTAACCTGTCGCCGCAAGGTACAGGGGACGATCAGGCAGTTGAAACGATCCATTGCGCTCGGCAAGCGGAGGCCACGGGCGAATTATAGGAAACGCGCCAGGGGCGCTGCATTTTTCTTGCTGAATGCATTGGCTCGGTATCAGGGTAAACGTGGTGAATCACAGGCCCGCCACTGCACGTAATGTTACCGTTGGTGCCGCTGTCGCGAAATGCATGCATTTTCACTACGCGCCACCGGAAGCGCCCCTTGTGGGACAAACAGCATCGCCTATCGTCGCCGTAGCATTGCCAGGCATTTCCGTTGATCATTACCCGATGCGAACTCATCCCGCTCTATCGCTGCGCCCCGCGACACTCGCGGATGCCGCGCTCATCGCTTCGATCCACAGCGCCAGTTGGCAGGCTACCTATCGCGGCCTGCTGCCCGACGCCTTCCTCGACGGCGAAGTCACACGGGAGCGCGCCGCCTATTGGGAAGCGCGCCTGAGCGCGCCGGGCGGCGAACGCCGCATGGTGCAGATCGCCGAGCTCGCGGGGGAGCCGGCCGGTTTTGTCTGCGTCGAACGTCAGCCGGAATCCGCGTGGGGCGTATTGCTCGATAACCTGCATGCGCTGCCGGGCTATCAGGGCGTCGGCGTCGGCACACTGCTGATGCGTGCGGCCGAAGACTGGGCCCGCGCGCAAGGCGAAGCGCAGCTCTATCTGTATGTGCTCGAAGGCAACGTGCCCGCGATCGGCTTCTACGAACGGCAAGGCTGGCAGTTTGCCGGCGCCGAACCGGATTACATGGGCGGCGTGGACATTACCGCGTTGCGCTACGTGTACAGGCTCGATCGATAGAACGGGCGCGGTTCGTTTATTTGCGGTGCCGACGAGGCGGGTTCCAGGAAGAATCAGCACCTATTTTCAGAGCTGTCTGATCGTTAAGCCGACAGGCTCCTTGCATCATCTTGCCTACCCAAATGGTCTCGCAGTAAGGCGTCCCCTCGACGTGCGCGAACCGGGCATGGCACCGGTGCCCGGCGTTGACATATGGCGTGCACGTAAGACGTTTCACGCGCTTCGCCTCGAGGCCTGGGTCCCGACAGACCCCGGAGCTGCCGATCGGCGGCCTCCTTCACATGCGCGGCAAGAGAGCTATGTCCACCATCCCTTTCACCCCGATTGACGGCTATCTGGCTTTGCCGCGTTTGCGCCCGCTCAGTCATGTGCCGGCCCCCTTCGGCAGGGACTGGTCGCTGCTTCCGCCAGGCTACAGTTTGCGGGCTGAACTCAAGGCGCTTTATGCCGCCCTGTTGCGCACGTTCTGTATGAGCGATCAGGCTATTCGCTCGTTTTGCCGGTGGTCGCCGCTAGAGGAGTCGCACGCGGCCACGGCAGATGTGGCGCGGCCAACGGCCTTCGAGGCACCGCACGGCGTAGCGGCGCAGGTGACCACTGAAACTGTGACCATCCCTTCAGTTGCCGGGTCGGTCAACCGTTGGACCGTATTGGCGGGCGGCGCCTGCGCGCTGGGTGGCGCTGCGGTGCTAGCGTGGATCGGAGTCGATCATCTGACGCATCGTCACACGATCACCCACGCCAATTTCGCCGGCACGGTACCGACTCAGCGTAACTCACAACCAACGACTTTTCGCCCCCCAGCCACGGAGCCCGCCATTGCCGACAGCGCCGCAGGCGCGTCCGCGCTAGTGGCCGCGCCGACGCCCTCGCATTCTGGCGCCGCGCCGGCATGGACGGCTGCATCCAGTCATGCTGAGGTATTGAAATCCACGACGGTTTCCGCTTCGGTTCCAGCATCGCCATTGGCATTGCCCATGGCTCCGCCTCGCGTCGTGGTCAGCCAGGTGGCCCCACCCCGCGGCAAATCCATTAGCGAAAAAGCCGTTAGCCAGCGCAATCAAAACCAGCGGCACAATGCGCGCTACGCCGACGTCAAACGAAAGTCGCACGCAACTGCAAAGACGGCGGACGCTTCGCGTTTCGCTATTCCGAAAACCATTGCGCACACGTCGCCCCGGCCGTCGGCTGCGGGACCCTTCTCGCCGCTCGCCCCGGCACGACTCGGCGTCGACGAATATGCGGGCGTGGCAATTTCCGCCGCGACGCATCTGCGCGACATCCCGCGCGCACCGCGCCCTGCCACGTCAAACACTCCGTCTGCCACCAACGGTACGGAATGGATGAGTCATCTGTCGCAGCGTCGGGTCACCGAGGTCCCGGACCAATTCGCGAAGTAGCACGTGCCGCGATAGCGTTTAGGCATACAAAAAAAGCCAGGCCATCAAATATGATGGCCTGGCTTTTTCACATTCATGCGGTTACTTCTGAGCGGGCAAGCCCATTTCGGTCTGCCGCTGCAATTGCAGCACTTCGCCCTGGACTTGACGCAATTGCGCTTGCACCCGTTCCTTTTCCGCATGCAGCGCGGCGGCTTCACCCTGCGTTTGCCGCTGATAGTCGTTGACCTTGGCTTGCTGCGTGCGCGCCACGTCGAGATCGGCTTGCAGGCGCTTGGCGCGATCTTCCGACACCGCGATGATGTCTTCGATATAGGCCTTCTGTGCCTGCAACTGAGTGCGACGAATTTCGATATCCGAGAGTTGCACCGTCTGCTGCGCGAAGCCCGCATAAATGGCTTCCGCACGGCCTGCATCCTCAGTCTTGATCACTCGCCAGAAATGTTTATCCTGGAATAACGCAACGTAGTACGTCATTTCCGGCGGATAGAAAAACAGGCTCGCGCCATAACTGCCGTTATACGTGGTGCGCAACTCGCTCAGCTTCGCGTCGTGAATCATCTGCATGAGTTCGGCGACATTGCCTTGCGCGTCAACCGCTGTGACTACCGTGCCGGCCGACGCAACGCGCAGCGCGTCGGCGACGGGCTGCGGCGTCAAGGTGTTGATGGCCGGCCGCGTGCCGACCAGCGGCGCAGCCTCGTCGCCTTGCGCAGCCAGTACGAGACCACCTTGCTGCAACAGCGCACACGAGGTCGCGAGCAGCATGGCGTGCCGTACAACTAAGGGGTACTTCATACGTGCATGCTCCATGCGAATCCAGATCAGCCTCAGATTATCGCGCGGATTAGCGGTTAAGCGAAGCATTCAAGTGTCGCGAAGACGGACTTTAAATCGAGATAAAAACGCGCGAATGATTTAATCAGGCAAACCCGTCAATTACGGAATAAACGCACTCTGGTAAATTAGGAATGCGATGATTCGACTCTGCGGACAATTCTGAATTTGCGTGGGACTCGCACGCATCAACCGCAATCTCGATAAATCGATGCCGGCCGAAGAAGAAGCAGAAGCCCGCGCCCCACGTAAGGGGCTGCCCGGCGCGCAAAACAGACCAAACCGAAACACACGGTCAGAACAACCAGGAACAAGCCGGCGCCAGTTCGTCCGCGACCGCACCGCATATCACAGCGATGCCTCGAACAAACTGGCCTTGACGCCCCACGCCGGGAATCACGCCGCAAAGGCGGCCTCAAATAACTCGCGTTAAAACCGCGTTTCCCGCGCCACCCGCAAGAAGGTATCGAGCAACGGCGTGCAATCGAGCAACTCCGGGCCGCCCGCGCGATGAAACTCCGGATGCCACTGCACTCCCATCACAAACGGCGCGCGCCGGTAGCGCACGGCTTCGATGATGCCGTCCGACGCCGACACCGCCTCGATATTGAGATCGCGGCCGAGGGTCTTGACTGCCTGATGGTGAATCGAGTTAACGATCGCGTCGCGCCGTCCCGGGAACATATTGGCCAGCGTCGAGCCGTCCGGGAAATGAATCCCGTGGCGATGTTGATCGTAATTCTCGTTGACGTGCGTGCCGGCGGTCGGCACATCGGTGGCGATGTCCTGATACAAGGTGCCGCCGAACGCCACGTTGATCAGCTGGCAGCCGCGGCACACGCCCAGCACCGGCTTGCCGGACTCGATGAACTCGTGCAGCAGTTCGAGTTCGTACATGTCACGCACGCGGTCGCCGGGCCACTCGTGGCTGCTGGCCTGTTCCGCATAAGACTGCGGCGAGACGTCGGCGCCGCCCTGCAGCAGCAGTCCGTCGAGATGCTTTGCGTAGTCGCGCAAACGGATATTGCTTGGGTGCAGCATGCCCTGATGGCCGACCGTCGGAATCATGAACACCAGCACATCACGCGACATCACCCAGTGCGCGATCGATTCCTCGAGGTACTGCAAGGTCTTGCCGCGCAGTCCCTTCGCGCCCGGCTCCGGGTGGAAGATGCGCGCCGACACGCCGATGCGCAGCGTGCGCTGCGTGATTCGTTGGCCGGCGCGGTCGAACAGCTGGCGGGCACGCGCCGCAATGATGCGGCCGAACACCGACCAGGCCGAATCGTTGTGCTTCAGATAACGCGGCGGCGACGGCGGTAATGCGTTGGGCGGCGGCGGGTTGGTCGCCGAGAAGTCGGGGGCGGCGCCAAAGCCGGGCGGCGGCGAGCCGGGCCGGCGCGCGGTGGAAGCCGGGGCTTCTTCGACCACCGTGGCGTCATCGGTCGCGGTGATCAGCTCACCTTCAATGGGTGCGCTGTTTTCGAGGCTCGACGCCGGATTAGCCGCATGCATGCGGGCACGCGGCGGCTCGTTCTCGTGAACGGCCGCCTCCTGTTTGGCGACCGATGCCGCGGCCGAACTGCGTGCCTCGGCCGCGTCGCGTTGCTGCGCCGTTTGAGCGCCGGCCGGCGTCACGGTCGGCACAGCGGATCGCTCAGCCGGCGACGCGACCGGGTCCTTGACTGGGGACTGGATGGCATCTTCGTGCGAGAGAGGTAGCGAGGCCGCCGGTTCCGGCAGTTCGGAGACGCGGGTCGGCGTACCGGACGGTACCGGCGCTGGCGACGCGGAAGACGACGGCGGATTGCCGGGCTGACCGGCGTTATCAGGTTTGTTTTCGCTCATGACAGTCAGACAGGCGCCTTCAACGCGAACGAATGAATATGCCCTGATTATCCGCTAGCGCGGCATGCCCCGCAAACCCGCACACAAATGGTCACATTGTTGCAGGCGCCCCAAAGGATCTGCCTTTGGCGAGCCGCGATACAAGGGCATCTGACTTATGGATCCGGTTGCTCGTCGAACGTTTCGCGCAACGCGATCTGCATCGCCGCGTGGATCTTCACACACCAGCGCCAGACGAGCGCCAGCAGCAGCGCGGCGCAGATCAGCACTGCGGTGAGCAGCCCGGTCGGCGGCAAGATGCTGCTCGACAGCGCCGCGACCAGCAGAAACACGCCCACCATCGAGACCACGGGCACCAGGTCGGAGATCGCGTAACGAATCGCCCTCGTAAAGCGCCCCGCCGTGGCCGGCTGCACGCTGACCTCGGCGAGCAGCAACGCAAGCGATTTGGTCTTGCGATAGACCGCCACCAGAAACGGCATCGACAGGACCAGCGCGGCACTCCACAGCACCACGCGCTGCATCGGCTCGGAGTTCAGCCAGTGCGCGAGCAACCTGCTCGAATAAGGCGCACTGTACGACACGGCTAGGAAGATCGCGGCAACCAGCGCCAGGTTGACGGCAATCTGCAGAACAATCCGGCGCGTCATGCCGAACAGCGTCGGCTCACCACTCGCCGTGCTGAGGCTGCGCAGCCACTGCCCATACATGCCGAACACGTTCGCGAGCGTGGGCGGCATCGCGCGGCCGAGGCGCCGGGTCAACGGGTCCGCCGCGCGGATCAGATACGGCGTGAAAAGCGTGGTCAACGCGGAGACCGCCACCGCGATCGGATACAGAAACGCGCTCGTCACCTTCAGCGTCAAACCGAGCGAGGCGATGATGAACGAGAACTCGCCGATCTGCGAGACGGTCATGCCGACGCGCATCGCCGTGCGTCCGTCCTTGCCGGCGAGAAAAGTGCCGAGCCCGCACGAGACGATCTTGCCGACTATCACCGCCACCGTGATCACCGCGATCGGCCACGCGTAGTCGACCAGCACGGCCGGGTTCAGCATCAGGCCGATGGTCACGAAGAAGATCGCGGAGAACGCGTCGCGCAGCGGCGCGATCAGATGCTCGATCCGGTGCAGATGGCGCGACTCGGCCATGATCGCGCCGATCAGAAACGCGCCGAGCGCGATGCTGTAGTCGAGCTTCACGACCAGCAGACAGAAGCCGAAACAGAAACCCAGCACGGAGACCAGCAGCATCTCGTCGCTGCGCGCGCGTGCCACGTAATTCAGGGCGCGCGGCACCAGAAGAATGCCGACCACCAGCGACACGGTCATGAACAGCAGCAGTTTGCCCAGCGTGACCACGGCGACACCCGCGCTCAATTCCCCGGTCTGGGCAATGCCGGACAGAAGCACGAGCATCGCAATCGCCAGAATGTCCTCGACGATCAGAATCCCGAATACCAGTTGCGCGAAGCTCTCGCGCTTCAAGCCCAGTTCGGAGAGCGCCTTGACGATGATGGTGGTCGACGAGATCGCGAGGATCGCGCCGAGGAACAGCGAATCCATCGAGCTCCAGCCGAACGCGCTGCCAATCTCGTAACCGAGCCACAGCATCAGCACGATCTCCGACAGCGCGGCGACGATCGCCGTGACGCCGACCTGGAACAGCTTGCGCAGACTGAATTCGAGCCCGAGCGAAAACATCAGGAACACCACGCCGAGTTCGCCCAAAGTCTGAATGGTCTGCTCGTCGTGAATGAGTTGGAACGGCGGCGTGTACGGCCCAATGATCACACCGGCGGCGATGTAGCCCAGCACCACCGGCTGCTTCAGGCGATGGAACAGCACGGTGACGACGCCGGCCAGCGCCATCACGACCGCCAGGTCCTGAATGAAGCCAATGCCATGGTGCATGAAGGCGTTCCTTACAAAAAGTAATGTCTCAAAGAGCGCAGTGTAGCAAACGAATCCGGCGCGCCGGATCGCGCGAACTGCCGACGGGCTCTGGCTTGCTGCCCGCTCGGACAGCTCGGCCGCGCCGCGAACGGGCATGTTTTTGACACGCTGGACATCTGTGAAATATCACAATAATATTTGCAGCATATTTTGTGGAGAGTCGAGTGATGCAGCAGGTGTCCTTCAATGTTGTAGACCGTTCCGGCAGCCATCGCGCCGAGCTTGCGGAAGTGAATCGTCTGACCATAGCCGGCTGGGCCGGCCGCGATCAGGCCGCCATCGAGCATCACATTGCCGAACTGGCCGAACTCGGTGTGAAGCGGCCGTCCACCACCCCATGCTTCTACCGCCTCGGCGCGGAACTGCTCACGCAAGCCGGCCAGATCGACGTGGTCGGCGTGAAGTCGAGTGGCGAAGCCGAGTGCGTGCTGGTGCAAACGGACACGGGCCTGCTCGTCACCGTCGGTTCGGACCACACTGACCGCGAGGTCGAGGCCTATGGCGTCACCGTCTCCAAACAGGTCTGCCCGAAGCCGCTCGCGCGCGAAGCGTGGCGTTTCGAAGACGTGTCCGCTCATTGGGACCAGCTGGAATTGCGCGCCTATGCCGTGGTGAACGGCGAGCGGCGCGTCTATCAGCAAGGCAGCGTGGCGTCGCTGCTGCCCGCCGCCGATCTGCTCGGGCGCGCGCCGCTCGCGCAAGGCGCGGCGATGTTTTGCGGCACGCTGGCCGTGCAAGGCGGCATCGTCGGCATGGCTGACGGCGACGCGCTCGAACTCGAATTGCATGACCCGATCCTGAACCGCACGCTGCGCCACGCCTATAGCGTGCGCGCGCTTCCAATCGTCGAATGAGGCACGCATGAGCTCGCCCTCGCAATCCGCCGCCAATGCGTCCGCCGACGCCTTGCTCGAAGCCGCCGCACTGCGCAAAGTCACCTGGCGCATCATGCCGTTCCTGTTTCTCGTCTATGTGCTGTCGTATCTGGACCGCGTCAACATCGGCTACGCGAAGCTGCAGTTCACCGGCGACCTCGGTCTGTCGAATGCCGCGTACGGACTCGGCGCGGGGATCTTTTTCTTCGGTTATTTCGTGTTCGAAGTGCCGAGCAATCTGCTGCTGAAAAAGTTCGGCGCGCGCGCCACGATTGCCCGCATCACGATGCTGTGGGGCCTGCTGTCGTGCCTGATGATGTTCGTGCGCTCCGAAACGATGTTCTACGTGCTGCGCTTTTTCCTCGGCGTCGCCGAAGCCGGTCTGGTGCCGGGCGTCGTGCTCTATCTGACGTTCTGGTTTCCATCCGACCGGCGCGCGCGGATGGTCGCCGTGTTCATGGCGGCGATTCCGGTAGCGGGCATCATCGGCGCGCCGTTGTCGGGCTTTCTGATGTCGGCGCTGCATGAGGCGCACGGCTTGCGCGGCTGGCAGTGGATGTTCCTGATCGAAGGCATCCCGTCGATCCTCGCCGGTTTCTGGGCGCTCGCCGTCTTGCGCAACACGCCCGCCGAAGCCGCCTGGCTCACCGCCGACGAAAAGCGCGTGATTATCGGCCGCATTGCGCGGGAAAACAGCGCGGCGGCCGCGGACGGTGCTGAGCATAGCCTCGCGGTTGCGCTGCGCTCGGGCCGCTTCTGGCTGCTCACGCTGATCTATTTCTGCCTCGTCACCGGCAACGCGGGCTTCTCGTTCTGGCTGCCGCAGATCGTCAAGGATCTCGGCGTGACGAACCTCGTCACCAACGGCTTCGTCACCGCGATTCCGTATCTGGCGGCGGGCATCGGCATGATCCTGATCGGGCGCTCGTCGGACATCACCGGCGAGAGGCGCTGGCACTATGCCGTGTGCTGTTTCGTCGGCGCGGCGGGCCTGCTCGGCAGCGCCTCGGTGACCAACTCGATTCCGCTTGCCGTGACCGGCCTGTCGATTGCGTATGTCGGCATTCTGGCGGGCTTCGGCATCTTCTGGTCGATGTCGACGACTTTCCTGCAGGGCACGGCGGCCGTCGCCGGCATTGCGGTGATCAACTCGATTGCGAACCTCGCCGGCTATGTGAGTCCGTATGTGCTCGGCATCGTCAAGGACGCAACGCATAGCGTGACGTTCGGACTGGTGCTGATCGCGGGTGCGCTGATTGTCGGCGGGCTGGTCACGCTGATGATGCCGCGCGTCAAGGTGCAGCATGCGGCGGCGGTTTCGCCGAGCCGCGCCTGACATGTGCCTCCCGTCCGAGGCAGCCATGCAACGCATAACGCGCAAAGCCTTGCTCTACAATGCGGACGACATCGCCCGCTCCTTTTTCACATGACGCTTTTGCAGACTGCCCGCCCTGCCACGCCCAGCCGCGCTACCGCCGCCGCGAGTCTCGCGGAACAGGCCTACGCGTTCGTCAAGCGCGAGATCATCACACTGCGCTTGCGGCCGAGCGAAGTGCTCAACGAAGCCGAACTGATGGCGCGGACCGGCATCGGCAGGACGCCGGTGCATCAGGCGCTGCACCGGCTGGTGCACGAAGGCATGCTGACCATCATGCCGCGCAAGGGCATCATGGTCCGCCCGGTTTCGCTCGACGACGTGCTCGCGATCATCGACGTGCGGCTCGTCAACGAGTGCTACTGCGTCGAGCTGGCCGCGCGCCACGCGCAGCAGCACGACTACGACGCGATGCAGGCGCTGCTGGACCGCTCGGCGGTATGCGTCGCGGCGCACGATATCGAAGGCATGATGGATATCGACCGCGAGTTTCATCTGACCATTTCGGCCGCCTCGCGCAACCCGGTGCTGGCCGATATCCTGCGCGGGCTGCACGAGCGTTCGCTGCGCTTCTGGTTCATTTCGCTGTCCGAGCCGCAACATCTGCGAGACGTGCACGAGGAGCATCTCGAACTGTTTCGCCTGCTGCGCGAGCGCGATGCCGAAGGCGCCCGTCAATCGGTGCAAAAGCATATCGAGGCATTCCGCGCCACGCTTTTCAATCGCATCTGATTTCTTACCGACACCATGGCTACTGACTTCACGCCCTTTCCGCCGCTCACCCAGCTTGCCGCCGACCTCGCCGCCGGACGCACCACGAGCCGCGCGCTCGTCGAAACGGCGCTCGAGAGGATCGCCGATCCGTCCGGCCAGGGCGCGGCCGTCTTCATGCACGTCGACGCCGACAGCGCCCGCGCCGCCGCCGACGCGCACGACCGCCTGCGCGCCGCCGGCACCGTGCTCTCGCCGCTCGCCGGCATTCCGGTGTCGGTCAAGGACCTGTTCGATATCGAAGGCCAACCGACCCGCGCCGGCTCCGTCGTGCTCGCCGACGCGCCCGCCGCGCAGGCGGACGCCGTCGCGGTCGCACGTTTGAAGCGCGCGGGCGCTGTGATCGTCGGCCGCACCAACATGAGCGAGTTCGCGTTTTCCGGACTCGGCCTGAACCCGCACTACGGCCATCCTTTGTCGCCATACCAGCGCGGCGTGAAGGGCGATGAACGGATTTCGGGCGGCTCGTCGTCAGGCGCGGCGGCCTCGGTCGCCGACGGCATGGCCGCCGTCGCGCTCGGCACCGATACCGGCGGCTCAATTCGCATTCCGGCCGCGCTGTGCGGCCTGACCGGCTTCAAGCCGACAGCCGAGCGCATTCCCAAGCACGGCGGCGTGCCGCTCTCGCCGACGCTCGATTCGTTCGGGCCGATCGGCGTTTCGGTGGCGTGCTGCGCGCTGGTCGACCGGATGCTGGCGGGCCTCGAGCCGCGCATTCCGGGCGCTCGTAAGCTCGAAGGCGTGCGCCTCGGCGTGCTGACGAATTTCGTCACCGACGGCGTCGAGCCGGCGGTCGCCGCGGCAATCGACACGGCGCTGAAGCATCTGGAAGCGGCCGGCGCGA
Organism: Paraburkholderia sp.; assembly: GCA_036383775.1. GTDB lineage: Bacteria > Pseudomonadota > Gammaproteobacteria > Burkholderiales > Burkholderiaceae > Paraburkholderia. The sequence goes on from DASVNP010000290.1 coordinate 21,974, forward strand.
TTGTCAGCGAAGTGCGTTTCGCGCCGCTCGACCGTTTGCCGGAGATCAACCGCTTCGGCTTTTCGCCGATCGAGGCGTACGCATGGCACCGTCCGCTGCTGGAAAAACACCGCGATCAATACGATCCGCGCGTGCTGGTGCGGATTCTCAACGGTCAGCCGGCCAGCGCCGCCGACTATCTGGACCTGGTCGCCGAGCGCGAGGCCATGCTCGAAGAAGCCGCGCGCACGCTGTGGCAGCGTTTCGACGCGGTGGTGGCGCCCACCGTGCCGGTCGTGCCGCCGCGCGTGGCCGACCTGGTCGATGACGACGACGCCTTTGGCCGCATCAATGCGTTGATCCTGCGCAACCCGAGCGTGTTCAACTTCCTCGACACCTGCGCGCTGTCGCTGCCGTGCCATCTGCGCGGCGACGCACCGGTCGGCCTGATGCTGGCGGGCGCGCCGCACGCCGACGACGCCCTGCTGGCCATCGGCCGCGGCGCCGAGGCGGTGCTCAACCCGATCCGTTGAGCGGAAACATGCCGTAAGCGCGGCCAAGCGCCGGGGCGGGGGTTCGCGCTAGAATCGCGGGCACCCCGCCCTTTTTGTTTCCAGACAGCCACACGATCCATGAATAACGACACTGCAATGCTGCGCCGCGAGCGCTCCCTGCTGGTTCTGCTTGGCCTGATCTGCGTCGCCCTGGTAGCTGGCGCGCTGTATCTGCAATACGGCCTGCACGAAGATCCGTGCCCGTTGTGCATCATCCAGCGGTATTTCTTCCTGCTGATCGCGATTTTTGCGTTCCTCGGCGCGCGCTTCAACAGCTGGCGCGGCGTGCGGCTGCTGGAAGCGCTGGCGGCCTTGTCCGCGCTCGCCGGCATCGTGACCGCCGCGCGCCACGTGTATGTTCAGGCGAATCCGGGCTTCAGCTGTGGCTTCGACGCGCTGCAACCGCTGGTTGACAGCCTGCCGCCAGCTCATTGGCTGCCGGGCGTGTTCAAGGTCGCCGGCCTGTGCGAAACGGCCTATCCGCCGATTCTGGGGCTGACGCTGCCGATGTGGTCGCTGGCCGCTTTCGTGGTGGCGTTCATCCCGCTCGCGCGAAGCCTCGTGCGCAATCGCGGCCGTATTGCCTGAACCCGACCTGAACCGGCCTGAACGGGCCTGAGCGGGCTTTTGTCCTGCTGAATTCCTGCTGAATCAGCGCCGGCTTGCGAGCCGGCGCCCCCTCAATTTCCCCGCCGCTCCCCGTCCCAGCTGGATTTGCGCCGCCTGCTGCGCTTAAATTCACCTCAGGGCAACTCCCCCGCAACTTCCTGCCTTAGCGCGAATCGTACTTATCTCATAACGGCATTCGCATTAGCTTCATGCGATATGGGAAATATTTTCGTGACAAGGTAATGCTATCTTCGGATATGGATGGCGATCTACGTGCGCGAGGCCGGCTTTGGCGCGACCCCATGCGTAACGCGCGCCCGGTCCGCACTGTCTTTCGGATTCGCCATGACAACGCAAACCATCCGCTTTTACCACCAGGGGTCCGTCCGTGAGGTCGCGGGCGTACCTGCGTCGCGCACCGTGCTTCAGTACCTGCGCGAGGATCTGCTTTGCACCGGCACCAAGGAAGGCTGCGCGGAGGGTGACTGCGGCGCCTGCACGGTTGTCGTGGGCGAACTTGACGCGCAAGGCGCCCTCGCGCTGAAAGCGGTCAACGCCTGCATCCAGTTCCTGCCGACGCTGGACGGCCGCGCTCTGTTCACCGTCGAAGACCTGCGCGCCGCCGACGGCGCCCTGCACCCCGTGCAGCAGGCCATGGTCGATTGCCATGGTTCGCAGTGCGGTTTCTGCACGCCCGGCTTCGTGATGTCGATGTGGGCGCTGTATGAAAACCAGCCGGCCGCCGCCGGCCTGCCCACCCGCGATGAAATCAACGCCGCGCTCTCCGGCAATCTGTGCCGCTGCACCGGTTACCGGCCGATCGTCGACGCCGCGCAGAAGATGTTCGACTACCCGCTGTACCCGCGCGTGACGTTGGACCGCGAGGCCGTCGCCGAGCAACTGCGCGCGCTGCAGCGCAGCGACACGTTCGAATACCGCGCGCCCGACACGCGCGGCCCCGCCTTCGGCTCCCCCACGTTCCACGCGCCCGTCACGCTCGATGCGTTCGCGCGGCTGCGCGCCGAGCATCCGCAAGCGCGGCTGCTTGCCGGCAGCACCGACGTCGGCCTGTGGGTCACCAAGCAATTCCGCGATCTCGGCGACATTCTGTATATCGGCAACGTCGCCGAATTGAAGACGATCGAGCGCGACGCGCAGACCCTGACGATCGGCGCGGCCGTCACGCTCGAAGACGCCTATGCCGAGCTTGCCGTCGATTACCCCGAGCTGGCCGAACTGTGGACGCGCTTCGCGTCGCTGCCGATCCGCAATGCGGGCACGCTCGGCGGCAACGTCGCGAACGGCTCGCCGATTGGCGATTCGATGCCGGCGCTGCTCGCGCTCGATGCCGAAGTCGTGCTGCGCCACGGTCCGAAATCGCGCACGCTGCCGCTCGACGCGTTCTATCTCGGCTACCAGAAAACCGCCCTCGCCGCCGGCGAGTTCGTCGCGGCGCTGCGCGTGCCGCGGCCCACGGGCAACCTGCGCTTTCGCACCTACAAAGTGTCGAAGCGCTACGATCAGGACATCTCGGCCGTGTGCGCCGCCTTCGCGCTGCGCCAGGACGACGACGGCACGATCCGGGACGCCCGCGTCGCCTTTGGCGGCATGGCGGCCACCCCGAAACGGGCCGTGCAAACCGAGGCCGTTCTGAATGGCGCGGCATGGAGCGAAAGCACCGCGCGGCGAGCCATGGACGCGTTGGCCGCCGATTACCAGCCGCTCACCGACATGCGCGCTTCGAGCGCCTATCGACTGAAGGTGGCGCGCAATCTGCTGTGGCGCTTCCACCTCGAAACGCGCGATGACGCGCCGCTCACCCTCTGCGACGTGAATGCTTTTGCGTTCGAACTGGGCACGCCGGACGCCGCCGTCGCGAAGGAGTCGCCGTGATGAACCGGACTGATGCTTTCGTCGAACACGCCGCGAGGCACGCCGCCGCTCAGGAGAGCGAAGCGGCCATCGGCGTTTCACTGCCGCATGAATCGGCCGCGCTGCACGTGAGCGGCGAAGCCACCTACACGGACGACGTGCCCGAGCTGCAAGGCACGCTGCACGCGGCGCTGGGTTTGTCGCGCCACGCGCACGCGCGGATCGTGTCGATCGATCTCGACTCGGTCAGAAAAGCGCCAGGCGTGATCGCCGTGCTGAGCGCCGAAGACATTCCCGGCGAGAACAATTGCGGCCCCGTGCTGCACGACGACCCGATTCTCGCGGTCAATGAAGTGCTGTATCTCGGCCAGCCGGTGTTCGCCGTGATCGCCGAAAGCCATGAACTCGCCCGCCGCGCCGCCGCGCTCGCGAAAAGCGACGACGTGGTGCGCTATGAACCGCTCGAACCGGTCCTCACGGCCACAGAGGCGAAGGCCAACAAGCAGTACGTGCTGCCGCCGCTGCATCTGAGACGCGGCGAGCCGGACGCGAAGATCGCCACCGCGCCGCACAAGATCAGCGGCACGTTCGAAGTGGGCGGCCAAGAGCAGTTCTATCTGGAAGGCCAGGTCGCGTACGCGGTGCCGAAAGAAATGGACGGCATGTTCGTCTACAGTTCGACCCAGCACCCCAGCGAAATGCAGCAGGTGGTCGCGCATATGCTCGGCTGGCCGGCGCATAACGTGGTGTGCGAATGCCGGCGCATGGGCGGCGGCTTCGGCGGCAAGGAGTCGCAATCGGCGCTGTTCGCCTGCGTGGCGGCGCTGGCGGCGAAACTGCTGCGGCGCCCGGTCAAACTGCGCGCCGACCGCGACGACGATTTCATGATCACCGGCAAGCGCCACGACGCGATCTATGCATACGAGGCCGGCTTCGACGACAGCGGCCGCATTCTCGGCGCGCGCGTCGAAATTGCGCTGCGCGCGGGCTATTCCGCCGACCTGTCCGGCGCCGTCGCAACGCGCGCGGTCTGCCATTTCGACAACGCGTACTACCTGTCCGACGTCGATATCGTCGCGCTGTGCTGCAAGACCAACACGCAGTCGAACACCGCGTTCCGCGGCTTCGGCGGCCCCCAAGGCGCGCTCGTGATGGAAGTGATGCTGGACAGCATCGCGCGTCAATTGGGCTGCGATCCGCTCGACGTGCGCCTCGCCAACTACTACGGCATTGGCGAGCGCGATACGACGCCCTACGGGCAGCGCGTCGAAGACAACATCATCGCGCCGCTCACCGACGAGTTGCTGCGCACAAGCGACTATCGCGCGCGCCGCGAGGCGATCGCGGCCTTTAACGCGGGCAGTCCGGTGCTCAAGCGCGGCATCGCGTTTTCGCCGGTGAAGTTCGGCATTTCGTTCAACGTGCCGTTCCTGAATCAGGCCGGCGCGCTGGTGCACGTGTACAAGGACGGTTCGGTGCTCGTCAACCACGGCGGCACCGAGATGGGCCAGGGGCTCAACACCAAGGTCGCGCAAGTCGTCGCCAATGAGTTCGGCTTGCCGCTCGCCCGCGTGCGGGTCACGGCCACCGACACCTCGAAGGTCGCCAACACCTCGGCGACGGCGGCCTCCACCGGCAGCGATCTGAACGGCAAAGCGGCCGAAGCCGCCGCGAAAACGATTCGTGCCCGCCTCGCCGAGCTCGCGGCGAAGCAGCTTGGCGGCACAGCGGACGCGGTGCAGTTCGCTAACGGTGAAGTGTCGGTGAACGGCGGGGCGATGCCGTTCGACCAGTTGGTCGGCGCCGCCTATCTGGCGCGTGTGCAACTGTGGTCGGACGGCTTTTACACGACGCCGAAAGTGCACTGGGACGCAAAAACGCTGACTGGGCATCCGTTTTATTACTTCGCGTACGGCGCGGCGGTATCCGAAGTCGTGATCGATACGCTGACCGGCGAATGGAAACTGGTTCGCGCGGACGTGCTGCACGACGCCGGCCAGTCGATCAATCCTGCTATCGACATCGGTCAGGTGGAAGGCGGCTACATTCAGGGCATGGGCTGGCTCACCACGGAAGAACTGTGGTGGAACCGCGATGGCCGTCTCATGACGCATGCGCCGTCCACGTACAAGATTCCGGCGGTGAGCGACACGCCCGCAGCGTTCCATGTGCGGCTCTACCAGAACAGCAACGCCGAGCCGACCGTATTCCGCTCCAAGGCGGTCGGCGAGCCGCCGCTGCTGTTGCCGTTCTCGGCGTTCCTCGCGATTCGCGACGCGATCGCCGCCGCGGTGCCGCAAGCGCAGCAGGCGCCGCCGTTGCGCGCGCCAGCCACGCCCGAAGCGATTCTCGACGCGCTGGAAGCATTGCAAGCACCGGCCGCGCCCGAACCCGCAACGCACCCGGCAACTACCGTCACGACGGGTACGACAGTCTGACCAATAACCCCAGGGCGCGACGCGACACGAACGCGTCACGCCAGACACAACCGGCCGCACGGACACCCTGCGCGGCCACGTATGGAGAACCGCCGGATGCAAGCCTGGCTACCTGACCTGCAACAACTGCTCGCGCACGGCGACGCCGCCGTGCTGGTGACGGTCGCGCGCGTCGAAGGTTCGGCGCCCCGTGAGGCCGGCACCAAGATGATCGTCACGCGCGATTCCGCGAAGCACACCATTGGCGGCGGGCATCTCGAATGGAAAGCCATCGAGACGGCGCGCCAGGTCCTGCGCGACGGCATGCGCTCGCCGCATATGCGCCGGCTGGAGCGTTTCGCGCTCGGCCCGAGCCTCGGCCAATGCTGCGGCGGCGCGGTGATTCTCGCGTTCGAGCGTCTCGACGTCGGCGATCTCGGCTGGCTTGCGTCGCTCGCGAAGCGCCTCGCGGCCGGCCATTCGACGGTGCGTAGCGTATCATTCGGCCCCGCACCGGATGCGGTGATGCTGTCCGACCCCGAGCCGGGTGTCGATGCCGCCGACTGCCTGCTGTGGGACGGCGCCGGTTTCGACGACAGCGGCGCGCTGCTCACCGAGACCATTGCGCCAGGCGACTTCTCCGTCGTGCTGTTTGGCGCCGGTCACGTGGGCGCCGCGCTGGTTCGCGTGCTGGCCACGCTGCCGTGCGCGATCCGCTGGGTGGACGAACGCGATGCGCAGTTTCCGCCTGTGCAGACGCTGCATGCGCCGAACGTGACGATCGACCCGAACGACGCGCCTGACGAAGCGATCGACCAGGCTGCGCCGAACACGTACTTCATCGTGATGACACACAACCATGCGCTCGATCTCGAACTGGCCGAGCGCATTCTGCGGCGTGGCGACTTCGCGTTCTTCGGCATGATCGGCTCGCACACCAAGCGCAAGCAGTTCGAACACCGGCTGGCTGCACGCGGTCTCGATCCGGCGCTGATCGCGCGGATGAAGTGCCCGCTTGGCGTGGACGGTATCGTCGACAAGTCGCCGGAGATCATTGCGATCTCCGCGGCCGCGCAGGTGCTGCAGGCCGTCGAAGCGCACACGGGCATGCATCACGCCACGCAGACGGTCTAAGGCGCCGCACCCCGGCTGAAGGCGGCATTGCCAACCACCGACAGCATCCGGCGCGACCCGACTCCAACAATCCTTTGACCGACCATGACTACAACGACCGCTACCCCTGATACGCTGGCCGCAAAAACCGCGCTGGCTCCCAAGGCCGAGCTGCATATCCACATTGAAGGCTCGCTCGAACCCGAGCTGATCTTCGCGCTCGCCGAACGCAACGGCGTGAAGCTCGCCTACGACTCGATAGACGCATTGCGCGCCGCGTATGCGTTCACCGACCTGCAATCGTTCCTCGACATCTACTATGCGGGCGCGAGCGTGCTGCTGCACGAGCAGGACTTTTACGACATGACGATGGCGTACGTCGAACGCTGTCTCGCCGATAACGTGGTGCACAGCGAGATCTTTTTCGATCCGCAGACGCACACCGAACGCGGCGTGCCGATCGCGACCGTGGTGGCCGGCATCGAACGCGCGCTCGCCGACGCAGAGAAGCGCGGCATGTCGAGCAAGCTGATTCTGTGTTTCCTGCGCCATCTGTCTGAAGAGGACGCGCTCGCCACGTTCGACGAAGCGCTACCCTTGTTCGAGCAGTACAAGCATCGCCTGATCGGCGTGGGGCTCGACTCGTCGGAGCGCGGCCATCCGCCTTCGAAGTTCGAGCGCGTGTTCGCCAAGGCGCGTGCGCTCGGCCTGAAGCTCGTCGCGCATGCGGGCGAGGAAGGCCCGCCGTCGTATATCTACGAAGCGCTCGATCTGCTGAAAGTGGACCGCGTCGATCACGGCGTGCGCAGCATCGAAGATCCGGCGCTCGTCACGCGTCTGGCCGATACGCGCGTCGCCTTGACCGTGTGCCCGCTGTCGAACCTGAAGCTGTGCGTGTTCGACGACCTGACCAAACACACGCTTAAGGATCTGCTCGATCGCGGCGTTGCCGTAACGGTGAATTCCGACGATCCGGCTTACTTCGGCGGCTACGTGAACACCAACTATTTCGCCACTATCGACGCGTTGAAGCTCAACGATGCCGAGGTCTACACGATCATCCGCAACAGCTTCGAAGCGTCGTTCGTCACGCCCGAGCAACGCAGCGAACTGATCGCGAAGCTCGACGCGTACTGGCACCCAGGCGGTCCGCACTGACGGGCCGATGTATCGCAGCCGGCGGCGGCACGGGTTGGTGAGAGAACCCGTCATCGAACCGCTGCCCGTGCTGCTCAGCTTCTCACATTCGGAGACGGTTTTTCCATGACTCAATCGGCTAAAGCAGGCCAATCGGCATTTCGCGCGCAACTGCTGACGTTCAACGGCGATCCCGCGCAATCGCCCTCCGCGGCGGTCTTCAATGAAGACGGCTTGCTGATCGTCGAAGACGGCCATGTCGTCGCGGCGGGCGCGTATGCGGCGCTCGCCTCGCAGCTCGCACCCGGCACGCAAGTGCAGGACATGCGCGACAAGCTGATCGTGCCGGGTTTCATCGACACGCACATTCACTATCCGCAGACGGACATGATCGCGTCGCCGGCGCCGGGCTTGCTGCCGTGGCTCGACACATACACGTTCCCGACCGAGCGCCGTTTCACCGATCCGGCCTACGCGCGCGACACGGCGAGCTTTTTCGTCGAAGAACTGCTCGCCTGCGGCACCACCACCGCGCTCGTGTATTGCACGGTTCATAAGGAATCGGCCGACGCGCTCTTCACCGAGAGCGAAGCGCGCAATCTGCGGATGGTGGCCGGCAAGGTGCTGATGGACCGCCACTGCCCCGAGTTCCTGCGCGACACCGCGCAATCGGGCTACGACGACAGCGCCGAGCTGATCGGCCGCTGGCACAACCGCGGCCGCCAGATGTACGCGCTCACGCCGCGTTTCGCGCCGACTTCGACCGAAGCGCAACTCGAAGCGTGCAGCGCGCTGGCGGGCAAGAATCCGGATATCTTCATCCAGAGCCACGTCGCTGAGAACACCGACGAATGTAAATGGGTCGCCGATCTGTTCCCGGGCCACCGCAGCTACCTGGACATTTACGATCACTACGGCCTGCTGCGCCGCCGCGCGGTGTACGGCCACTGCATCTACCTCGACGAGGAAGACCGCAAGCGCATGGCGCAAACCGGCGCGGTCGCCTCGCACTGCCCGACCTCGAACCTGTTCCTCGGCAGCGGCCTGTTCGACTTCGACAAGGCCGATGAAGCCGGCATGCCGATCGCACTGGCAACGGACGTCGGCGGCGGCACCTCGTTCTCGATGCTGCAGACCATGAACGAAGCGCACAAGGTCGCGCGTCTGACCGGCCATCATCTGACGGCCACGCGCATGTTCTATCTGGCGACCGCCGGCGCGGCCGAGGCGCTCGATCTCGCGGACAAGGTCGGCACGCTAAAGCCGAAATCGGAAGCGGACTTCGTCGTGCTCGATCCGCGCGCGACGCCGCTGCTCGCGCGCCGCACCGCGCGCACGGAATCGCTAGAGGAGCTGCTGTTCGCATTCGCGTTGCTCGGCGACGATCGCGCAATCTATGAAACGTATGCGGCCGGCAAGCGCGTGCATCGCCGTGACGATGTGCGGCAACCTTCTCCGGGCGCGGCGAAGATTGCAGCTTGAGTTGCGTGATCTGATTCACGCGGTCCAATGACAAACGGCGCTTCTATCCAGAAGCGCCGTTTTCATTAGTTTTTGCCCATGTGTCGAACCAAGTAGTCGTTATCCGAAACAACGGCTATTTGTAACCACCGAGGTCGTCGACCTTGATGAGCTTCCACCGACCGTCCGGCTCTTTCCGCATAAACGCCAAAACTGTCTGAAGTGTGGCCCTCGTGTCACGTCCAAGAACGACCGGAACAACAGCGGTGTCGCCGAATATCAGTGCTGGCCGCGCTTCAATGTGCGCGGCCCAGTCCTTTTCGTCGTAATCCTGAACTTTCGTAAAGGGGTCGCTGTCTCCGGCGAACTTGTTTGCCTTGTATTCCGCGCGCAGAAAATCGACCGTTGACTTTGAAACGTATCGATAGATTTCTTTGTCCAGCAAAGGAAACCCTCGATTCTCCGAATCGCGCTTGATATACCACGCGTAAAAAGCCTTCGCGCTTGCCTCAGGCGTGGCCGGTTCCCCCTGCGCCATGGCTAGTGGGTGAAAAAACACACCCAATATCATGCTTAGTACGACGGCTAAAACTGCCAGATGTTTTTTCATGATTCTGTTCAGTTGTGGCGGTAGATTTTGAACGGCGGTTGGGCAATCCGGTATTCCTGACTCGGGTAGAACCCGTGATATTGTTTGAAGTCCGATACCCAGATTTGCCCGTCAAACATCGCCATATGGCCGGAGGGATGGTTCGCAATTGGCTGAATCACGACCACGTCGCCCTTTTGAGGGTAGGCGGATCCGACTTCATAGAAGCCTGCGCTGATGAGTGACTGTCCATAGTCTTTGGCGTCCCGTGTCCGATAAAGCGCGATCCCGCCTCGCTCGATCGCCAATCGCACGAACTTTGCGCAGTGCCCCGTGCTCATGGGAGATGCATGGGAGCTAGCGTAGTTGGCAGCGCTAAACCGATCATACGACGGCATCGATGTGTCTCCTACTTTTGATTGAGACCCTATGCTAATGACCGACACTCATCTTGAAATAAATTGTTCACAGTTGTTTTAACTTCTGACCACAACTCAAATTGATTCACGCCCCTCATAAAAAGCGGCGCTTCGTTACCGAAGCGCCGCTTTAGTTGACGCATCGCGCACCCCGCGCCGCACAACCGGCGCATCACTTCTGCATGCACACTTCGTGCAAAGCATTCAACCGCCGCACCGGATCGGCTACATACGGATTCGATTCGTCCCACGCATAACCCGCCAGCACTGCGCTGATCATGCGGCGGATCGACGGCGTCTGGTCCGGATAGAAAATGATGTCCTGCAACTCGCCCGTGTACCAGCGTTCGACGAACGCGCGGAACGTATCGATCCCCTTGCGCAACGGCACATCGTAGTCGGCCGACCAATCGACCGTCTCGCCATTCAGTTGCCGGTTCAAGGTCTGCACCGCGAGACGCGCCGAGCGCAGCGCGATCGTCACGCCGGACGAGAACACCGGGTCGAGAAACTCGCCCGCATTGCCGAGCAGCGCGTAACCCGGCCCGTGCAGCCGCTCCACGTTCGCCGCATAGCCGCCAATGTGGCGCACCGGCATCAGGAACGGCGCGTCGCCGATCAGGCGGTTCAGCGTCGGCTCCTGCCGGATCAGCGCGCGCAGTGTCGCGTCGCGCTCGGCGTCCGGCACGTCGAGGAAGCTCACCTCGGCGACACAGCCCACCGAAGAACGGCCGCCCGCCAGCGGAATCATCCAGAACCACACGTCGCGGCGCTCGGGATGGGTCACCACGGCGATCTTGTTGCGGTCGGTGGCGCCGACGGGAATACCGTCCTGGACATGTGTGAAGATCGCCGCGCGCGTTGGCATTCGCGTCGGTGTTTCAAGGTTCAGAAGGCGCGGCAGCACACGGCCGAAACCACTGGCGTCGAACACGAAACGCGCTTCGATCTGGTAAGCATGGTCCGCCTCGTCGACCACGTCGACGAGCGGCGCGGCGCCCGTGTGAACCGCGCGCACCGTATGGCCGAAGCGCACGTCGGCGCCCTGCTGCGCCGCGCAGCGAATCAGGATGTCATCGAACACCGCGCGCTCGACCTGATAGGTGGTGCCCCAACCCGGCGAATGCTTATCGCGGAAATCGAACGACGACGTCTGGTCGCGATAGATGAAATGCGCGCCGTTCTTGTACTGGAAACCGGCTTCGACCACCGCCTGCAGCATACCGGCCTCTTCGAGATAGGCCATGCTTTGCGGCAGCAGGCTCTCGCCGATCGAGAAGCGCGGAAAGTGCTGACGCTCCAGCACCAGCACGGAGCGCCCCGCTTTGCGCAGCAGCGCCGCGGCGACCGCGCCTGCCGGACCGGCGCCGATGATCACGACATCGACGGCCGTACGCGTTGACGAATGTGTACTCAAGTTTGCCTCAATCGTTTGTCTTGCCCGGAGCAGCGTTTCACTGCATCCTTACGTCTGGTTACAATTACGCGTTGAACGCCCCGAAGGAGGTCCCTCGGGGACAACAAGAACAGTCATTCCCGGGGAACCGCGTGTCGCCATCCGAAACATCCAGCGTGCCTTTCGTGCCGGAAACGGCTTTCGGGATCTGGTTCCTGCGTACCTATACGTGGGAACATCACGTGTTGCGGGTCGCGATCAACGACCTCAAGCGCCTGATCGACACGCCCCTGCCCGCAGCACCGGTGATCGTCGATGTCGGCTGCGGACAAGGCATTTCGTTTCGCCTGCTCGCCGAGGCGTTCAAGCCGCGCCGACTCGTCGGCATCGACTTTCACGAGCCGTCCCTCGCGCTTGCGGGTAAGGCGGCCAGCGCCTGCCGCGACAAGCTAGCCGATATCGAACTGCTGCATGGCGACTGCGCGAAGCTGCCGCTGCCCGACGCGAGCGCCGATATCGTGTTCTGCCATCAAACCTTCCACCATCTCGTTGAGCAGGACCGCGCGCTCGCCGAGTTCCGCCGCGTGCTGAAACCGGGCGGCGTGCTGCTGTTCGCCGAATCCACCGACGCGTACATCAAATCGTGGGTGATCCGGCTGCTGTTCCGTCACCCCATGCACGTGCAAAAGAGCGCCGACGGCTACCTCGATATGATCCGCCGCAGCGGATTCAGTTTCGCCGAGCGCAATGTTTCCTTGCCTTACCTCTGGTGGAGCCGCGCGAAAGACTTTGGTCTGCTGGAGCGGCTCGGCCTGTACCGTCCGCAACCCGGCAAGCGTCGTGAAACGCTGGTCAACGTCGCGGCGGTCAAAGCCGGTTGATACGCAGCAAGGCGCGAGCCTGCTACGGTAAAACTGCGCACGGCGGCGGCACATGCCGCCGTTTTGCTTCTCCCGTGCTTATACCAGGCCGTCCGCGCTTACTTGTGCTTTTTCGTGCTTTTTTCGTGCTTTTTTCGTGTTTATTCGCGCTTACTTGCGCAGCGTCACCACGTCGCCCGTCAGCGCCACGCCGGCAATCACAGCACCCGCACCACACGTGAACTCGGTCGCGCTCTCACGCAACTCGTTCTTGTAGTTGCTCTTGATGTTGACCACCGCATTGCCGCCTTCCTTGCGCGCACGCTCCTGCAACTCGATCACCGCCGAGAGGAACACGTGCTGGCACGCCTGCAGATCGCTCTTGCCGAATGCGTTGGTCTTCTTGTTGGTTGCGAATTCGCCCATTGTCTTGACAACGGCCGGATGCGGCTGGCCCGCGAAATACAGCGCGATGTCGTCGCTCACCTTGCCGGGCTCGCTTTTCAACGCCTGATCGACGGGGTAATAGTTGACTGTGTCGCGGGCAAAAGCGGGCGCCGCGCTCAGCGTGGCAAACGAAGCAAACAATGCGGCAAACAGCAGACTGCGGTTCATCTGGACTCCTTGGTGGTTGTTGTTGCTGTAGTGAGTTCTCTGTAGTGAGTTCTATTTCAAGCCGGCTCAGTTCGAATCCAGCACGACGAGCTGGCCGCGCACCGCGATCGCGGCAGCGCTGGGGCTGACTCCGCAGGTGAAGTCGCTCGACGAGTTGGTCTCGGTGCTGTGAAAGCGTGTCGACACGTCGATCACGGCGTTGGCCTGACGCTCGTGTGCCGCCGTGCGCAGCTTCCGGACGGCTTCGGCAAGCGCTTGATGGCAAGCGCCTTCGGGGTCGGAAACCTTGCGCGCAACCCGCACCGAGTACGACACGTCGCCGAGCTGGCTCTTGACCGGCGGATGATCCTGCTGGCCGAAATACACCGGCACGCTCCACTCCGGGTTAGACACGTTGCCTCGCTGGCTCCTGCCCGGCGTCTGAGCCTGGGCCTGTTGCCCAACCGTCGCCGGCACGCCGCCGCGCGATTGGCCCCCGGCCGCCGCGAGCGGCAGCGACATCACCTGTGTGGCGCAGCCCGCCTGCGTCAGCGCCACCACCGCCAGCGCGCCCAGTACACATGTTCTTTTCATTTTTCTAATCCTCGTTTTAAAGTTGCGACCGTTTCAACCGCCCTGCCATGCTTCGAACATCAGGCTCGCGCAACTGCCGCCAAACCCGAATGAAACGGACATCGCCGTGCCGATGCGCGCCGCGCGTGTGGTCCGCACGAGCGGCATGCCGCTCACCGCCGGTTCCGGCGTGTCGATGCCCGGCGTGCCCGCGATAAACCCGTCGCGCATCATCAACAGCGTGTAGATCGCCTCGTGCGCACCGCACGCGCCAAGCGAATGCCCCGTCATGCCCTTGGTCGACGAAAACGCCGGCACGCTATCGCCAAACACGTCGCTTAACGCGTGCAATTCCTCGAGGTCGCCGAGCGGGGTCGACGGTGCATGTGTGTTCACGTAGTCGGGCTGCTTGCCCGCTTCGCTCAGCGCGCCGCGCATGGCTCGCGCGATCCCCGCCGCGTGCGGCGCAACCATCCCCGCGTTGTCGGTGCAGTCGCCGAATCCGCTCAGCTCCGCGTAAATGCGCGCGCCGCGCGAGAGCGCATGATCGAGTGCTTCGAGCACCAGCACGCCGCCGCCCGACGCGATCACGAAACCGTCGCGCTCCACGTCGTAAGGACGCGATGCCTGCTGCGGCGTGTCGTTGAAGCGGCGCGACAACGCCCCCATCGCATCGAACATAAGCGTCGTGTTGTCGTGCAGCGCCTCGCTGCCGCCGGCCAGCACGATCTGCTGACGGCCGGTCTGGATCAGCTGCATTGCCTGGCCGATCGCGAGCGCCGAGGTCGTGCATGCCGACGACGGTGAATAGCTGGCGCCTTCGAGCCCGAACACCTGCGCCACATTCGCCGATGCGGTGCTGCTCATCGCATGCGGCACGGTGTACGGCGGCACTTTCTCGACCCCGCGGGCCTGTGCGATCGCCAGGGCCGCGTCATAGCTCGACATGGTGCCCACGCCTGAACCAATCACCGTACCGGCGTGCGGCGAGCGCAACGCCGTAGCGTCGAGCCCAGCGTCGCGGATCGCATGACGCGCGGCATGACAGGCAAAGCGCGCGGTGTCGCCCATGAAGCGCTCGTGCTTGCGCTCGAACGGCAGCTCATGCGCGACCGATGCCACACCCGCCACCTGCGAGGCGAAACCGCGCTCACGCCACGCATCGATCCGCTCGATACGCGAGCGGCCCGCGCGCAGCGCGGCGGCGACTTCGTCGAGCGTATTACCGAGACATGACACGATCCCCATGCCGGTGACGACCACGCGTTGCAGCTTCATGCTCATCGAACGCGCCGGAAAATGAGCGACGTATTGATGCCGCCGAACGCGAAGTTGTTGCTCATCACGTATTCGGCGTCGAGCTCGCGCCCCGCGCCGACGATGTAATCGAGCGGCGCGCAGGCCGGATCGACATCGGTCAGGTTCAGGGTCGGCGCATACCAGTTGCGCTTCATCATCTCGATGCTCCACCAGGCTTCGAGTGCGCCGCACGCGCCGAGCGTATGGCCGACATAGCTCTTGAGCGAACTGATCGGCATGCGCTCGCCGAAGGTCTGAGCAGTCGCATGGCTCTCGGCAATGTCGCCGCGATCCGTCGAGGTGCCGTGCGCGTTCACGTACTCGATGGCTTGCGGCGGCAGTTGCGCATCCTTGAGTGCGAGCTGCATCGCGAGCGCCATGGTGTCGGCGGTCGGCTGGGTCATATGCGCGCCGTCCGAGTTGCAGCCGAAGCCGGCAATCTCCGCGTGAATCCGCGCACCGCGCGCCACCGCGTGTTCGTATTCTTCGAGCACCAGCGTGGCCGCGCCCTCGCCGACCACGAGGCCGTCGCGCGCGGCGTCGAAAGGACGCGGCGTCAGATGCGGTTCGTCGTTGCGGGTGCTGGTGGCGTACAGCGTGTCGAATACGGCAACCGCCGGGCCCGACAATTCTTCGGCGCCGCCCGCCAGCATCAGCGTCTGCTTGCCGCTCTGAATCGCTTCATAGGCGTAGCCGATCGCCTGGCTGCCCGAGGCGCACGCGCACGAGGTCGGAATGATCCGCCCTTTCAGGTCCCAGAAGAGGCTCACGTTGACCGCGGCGGTGTGCGGCATCATCTGCACGTAGCTGTTCGACGTGACGTCGGTCATCTTGCCGGTTTCGAGCATCGTGCCGAACGCTCGGATCGGCTGCACCGATCCCGACGACGAACCGTAGGCGACGCCCATGCGGCCGTCGCTGATGGTGGTGTCGCCGGTGAGGCCCGCATCGGCGAGCGCCAGTTCGCTCGCGCGCACCGAATACATCGAGACCGGCCCCATCGAACGGGTCTTCTTGCGCGGATAATGCGCGGGCGCGGTGAAGCCCGGCAGCGGGCAGGCGAGCCGCGTGTGCAGCGACTCGAAGTAATCCCATTCGGGCATGCGCCGCACGGCGTTCACGCCGCTCCGCAGGCGCGTTTCGATTGCGTCCCAGCTGTCGCCGAACGCCGTGACGCCGCCCATGCCGGTAATGACGACGCGCTTCATCAAACCATCCCGCCGTTGACGCCGATCACCTGGCGCGTGACATACGAGGCCGCATCCGACATCAGGAAGCCGACCACGGACGCCACCTCGGCAGGCTGGCCGACGCGGTTCATCGGCACCGTCTTCAACGCCTGCTCGAGCGGCACGTCGTCGAGCATGCCGGTTTCAATCAGGCCCGGCGCCACGCAGTTGACGGTGATGTTGCGCGTCGCCAGTTCGACCGCGAGCGCCTTGGTCGCGCCGATCAGACCCGCCTTGGCCGCGCTGTAGTTGACCTGGCCGCGATTGCCCATCACACCGGACACCGAAGCGACCGTGACGATGCGGCCGCCCTTGCGGGCGCGCACCATCGGCATGGTCAACGGATGGACGACGTTGTAGAACGAGTCGAGGCCGGTTTCGATCACGATGTCCCAGTCTTCCTCGGTGAGCGCGGGGAACGCGGCGTCGCGGGTCACGCCCGCGCTGCACACGATGCCGTAGTACGGGCCGTGCGCCGCGACGTCGGCTTCGAGCACCTCGCGGCACAGGGCGCGCTCGCGCACGTCGAATTGCAGCACCCGCGCCGTGCCGCCCTGCGCGGCGATGCCTGTCGCAACCGCGTCGGCCTCACTGCGTCCCGTGCGGCAATTCACGGAGACTGCAAAGCCGTCGGCGGCCAGCTTGTACGCAATCGCACGGCCAATGCCGCGGCTTGCGCCGGTAACGAGAACACGCCGGCTCATGAACTGAAACTCCCTTCGATGAATGACTGAAAATTGGGCGGTTGAAAGACCTTGATGACGGCCTCGGCACAACACACGTCGCCATGGTGAATAGTGCATTCGTAGGCGCCGTGGCCTTCCTCGCTGCGCAGCAATTCCGTGACCTGGATCAGCAGTTGCGCGCCACCGGCAAACGACGGCTGCAGGGCCTTGTAGCTGCGCGAGCCGAGCAGCACGCCGGGGCGCGCCTGGCCGCCGCCGCGCATAGCCAGCAACGCGACGTGCGCGGCGATCGCCTGCGCCATCAGTTCGATGCCGATCCAGGCGGGCATGGCGCCGTCGGCGTCGGCATACCAAGCGTCGGCGCGCACCGTGGCGCGCGCGCTCAGTGTCTCGTCGCTGAACGCGTTCACGCCGTCGATGAGCAGCATGGTGCCGCGATGCGGGATGATCGCTTCGATCGGCTGCCGCAGCAGGTCCGGAATGGTTGGCGTCGAGGTCATTGCGTGATTCATTGCCTGGGTCATCACCTGGGTCATCGTGCGAGGATCAGGCTGACGTTGCTGCCGCCAAACGCAAACGAGTTGCTCATCACGTACTGCGCGCCCGCGCGGCGCGGCAAAAAGCGTTCGCTCTCGACGAGGTCCAGCGCCGGCAGCGCGGGATCGGCTGCGCCGTCCCACAGATGGCGCGGCAGCGGCACGTCGTCGCGCGCCAGCGTCAGCCAGGCAAACCCGAGTTCGGTGGCGCCGGCCGCGCCGAGCTGATGCCCGGTCAACGGCTTGGTGCCGCTCGTCGCCACGCCGCCGGGGAACACACGCGACATCAGGCCCGCTTCCATCTCGTCGTTCTTGCGCGTGGCGGTGGCGTGCAGATTCACGTAGCCGATTGCCGACGATCCGATATCCGCGTCCGCGAGCGCCGCGCGTATCGCGAGTTCGCCTCCCACGCCAAGCGGGTCCGGCGACGAAATGTGATGCGCGTCGCTCGACTCGCCGGTGCCCGCGAGCCGCACCGCGGCTTCGTCGCGGCTCATCAGGAACACCGCCGCGCCTTCGCCGACATTGATGCCGCAGCGATTGCGGCTCATCGGATTGGCGCGCGTCCCGCTGGTCGATTCGAGCGATGCAAAACCCTGCACCGTCAGTTCGCATAGCGAATCGACGCCGCCCACCACGACGGCGTCGCACAGCTGCAACTGCAGCAGCCGGCGCGCCGACGCAAAGGCTTTCGCACTCGACGTGCACGCGGTCGAGATGGTAAAAGCCGGACCGTGCAAGCCGAGCGCGGAGGCGGCAAACGGCGCGGCGGTGCCGATTTCCATCTGCCGGTAATTGAAGTTCGCGGGCAGGCCGCCCGCTTGAGCCTGATAGACGAACGCGGCTTCCGCCGCTTCGATACCCGACGTGCTGGTGCCAAGCACCACGCCGATCCGGTGCGCGCCGTAGCGCTCACGCGCCGCATCGATCGCCGGGGCGATCTGCGCCAGCGCGGCGAGCAGCAAGCGGTTATTGCGGCAGTCGTAGCGAGCGAGTTTTGCCGGCGCCGCCAACTCCAGCGGCGTAAGCACGCTGCCGACAAATGCTTCGCCGATTCCCGTATGCGCGTTCGCCATGCCTGGCGAACGGCCGGCGGCCAGCCCCGGGACAATGCTATCGAGGTCGCCGCCGAGCGCGTTGATCATGCCGAGCGCGTGCAAATAAACTGATGGCGCCTTCATGCGGCCCTCCTGGATTCCGATGGCATGCCGATCGGTGCAAGCAGCACCGATATCGCGATGCCGAGCGCGAGCGTCGCGCCGAAGCTCTTCAGCGCGGGCATGGCACTCATGCCGAGCATGCCGAACGACAACAGCGTGGTGTACGCCGAAAGCAGCACGCCTGTCCACACCGCGCCGAGATCCGCGTCCCCACGCAGGCAGCCTTCGCGCAGAAACACGGCATAGTTTGCGCCCACGCCGAGCACCAGCATCAGCGCGAGCCAGTTGAACAGATTGAGCGGGACACCGACATAGCCGAAGACAGCGAGCGTGACGCCCACGGCGAGCAGCACCGGCAGCGTCACCGCGATGCCGCCACGCACGCGGTCCGCCAGGGAACGTTCCGTCGGGGCGTACCGCAGCGTCAGCAGCACGAGCACGAGAGTCAGCGCGCCGCCGAGCCACCAGCCGCTATCCACCCGATACGCACCGAACAGCTTCGACACGCTGGCTGCCTTGTCGACGAACACGACGCCAGGCAATTCGTGCGCGGTGGCGATCAGCGTGGGCTCGTTCTGCGGTGTCACGCCTTGCGGAATGACGACCGCGGCATAGACCTTCATGGCCGGATCGACCTCGCCCAGCCAGAGATGCTTATACGGTTGCGACCACGGCGCCCCGAGCCACTTATCGACCGTGAGCGGCGCTTGCGGTTTGGCGTACGCGGCGAGCCAGGCGTCGGCGACTTCATCCTTGAAGCCCGCTTGCAGCAGCGTGGCGCGCAACGCGGCGGGGTTGTTGAAAACTTGCTGCGCGAGCAGTGCGCGGTCTTCATTCTGCCGCTTTGCTGACGGCACGAATTGCGCGACGGTTTGATAGCTGCCCACCTTGTTCGTCGTGCCGTTCAACGCATCCAGTTTGGCACCCAGCGCTTCGGCTCGTTGCAGCACCACTTCCGGCGTCTCGCCGCGCACGACAAAAAACTGCGCACTGTTGTCGACGCCTACCGCCTCGCGCACCTTGTCTTCCTGCGCGACGAGCGCCGGATCGCGCTGGATCAGCAGATGGATATCGTCGTCGCTCGTCAGGCGCAGCCAGCCGGGAATCGCCAGCAGCAGCAACAGCGCCGCCACGAGCCACGTCCGCTTGCCGCCAATCGTTCGATGCCACACTGTCAGCATGCGCGCCGCGCGCGCGAACACGCGCTGCGGGCCACGCCTGGGCGCGCGGGTGAGCAACGCGGGCAGCAGCCACTGCACGGAAGCGAATGCCGTCACGATCCCCACCATCGCAAAGCAGGCGATCTGCTTGAGCGCGGGGAACGGCACCCACATGAGGATCGCGTAGCCGAGCAGGCTCGTCGTTAGCGCAACCGTCAGCGCGGGACGCACCGCACGCGCGCCGCGGCGCGCGTCCCAATCGCGCTGCGCGCCGAGGAACACCACGAAGTACTGGATCGAGTAGTCGACCGCCTCGCCGATCAGGCTCGCGCCGAACACGAGCGTCAACAGATGCAGCTTGCCGAACACCAGCATCGTCACCGCGAGCGCGCAGACAATGCCGAGCGCGGTCGACACGAAGCCGAGCAGCAACAGACGCGCTGAGCGAAACACCCACATCATCAGCAACGCGATGCCGAATAGCGACGCAACGCCAATCAGATGCACTTCACGCTCGGATGCGCTGCGTGCCGACTCCGCGTAGAACACGGCGCCGGTGCGCGCCACCGACACGTCCGGAAATGACTGTTTCAACGCGCTTTCGCCGTGGGCGAGCGCCGTCAGCACGGCATGCTGCGTGCTGGATTCGTAAGCGGACCCAGGCAACGTCGCGACGATCAGCACGCTGGTGGCGCCGTTTCGATGCGACACCAGCAGGTTGTCTTCGAGTTCGAGATTCGAAGTGGCAAGCGGCAAATCACCGAGCCAGTGTTCGAGCCAGCCGAACGGATCGTCGGCGAGCGGCGTGGTGAGGCCGCCGCGCAATGGGCTGTAGATGCGCTGCGCGAGCGCATCCTTCAATCCCGCAAGAGGACTTTGCCCGGAAGGTGGAATCGCCTGCGATGCATCGCGCTGCGTGCCGCCCGCCGCGCCGTTCGCGAGCGCGGCGCGATCGGCAGGCGTCAACAAGCCGAAGCGATACGGCATGTACAGAGTCGCGATCTGCGAGAGATCGAACGGCGGCAACTCGGCCGTCACGGAACCGAACGCCCCACTCTTTTGCAGCGACGCCCCCAGTTGCCGCGCCGCGGCTTTCGCGTGCGCGTCGTCGTGGCTGGTGACGAGAAAGACCGTGCGGTCGCCCAGCGCGCTCGCCAGCGTATCGACCGCCTTTTCCGCCACCGGGTCGGCCTCGGTGGCGGGCAGAAGCGCAAGCAGATTGGTTTGCAGCGGCGACGGCCCGGCGAAGCGCCAGCCGCAATACAACGCCGCGACGAGCGCGAGCAGCAGCCACGCGGCACGCATGCCCCACGCCTGTCTGATCGAGCGCTGTTGCGGCACGTCCATTACGGCGCCCCGAGCAGGCCGCGTTCAGCCGCCGTGAGTTCGGTCACGGCCGCGCTTTTCGCGAAATCGAGCTGGGTCACGTCGCCGTTGGCCAAGGTGATGCGCAGGCTCTGCAGATAGTCGTCGCCATTCACCTCCAGACCTTTGATCGACTGCGCGATCTGCGGCTGGTTCGGCGTGAGTTGCATGCGCCAACGCGCGACACCGCCCTCGGCCTGCACGTCGAATTGCGAGTACAGCGCCGACAGATCGCCGCCGAGCATGGCGCGCATCATCTTCGACACCTGCGCAACGCCGCGTGTGCCCTGCGCGCCGTGAGTCGTCACGCGCTGGCCGCTGGCGTCGACTTCGGCGACGCCGGCGTCGGTAATCACATAGGTCGCTTTGTACGGCGTGTCGATCCGCCAGATCACGCCGCGCTCGCGGAAGAACAGCAACGAGCCGGTGCTGACCAGCGGCTGTTTCATCGCAGCGAGCGTTTGCGTCTGCGTAAATTGCGCGCGCACGCCCTTGGCCTGCGCGAGGCGGGCGGCGATTTGCGAGACCAGCGCGGGGCTGGCCGCGGGCGACGCTTGCACTGCCTGCGCGGCCTGCACCACCTGCACTGGCCATGCGAATACGCCGAGCGCGCTTAGTGCAAACAACGCACCCCATGCACTCACAACCCGGGCGCGGAAAGTCATCGTCCCCATACGCGCTCCAGCTTGTCGAACACGACCGGCGGCGAGACGAACTGCAACTCCTGCGTAGCCGCGTCGACGGCGACCTGAATCGTATAGCCCTTCGTCAGGCGCGTGCCTGATGCACAGTCTACGATTTCATAGCCTATTTTCAGGCGGTTTTCGTGTTCGAGCAGTTGCGTGCGCACTTCGATCTGCTGACCATACGTGGCCGGCCGCACGTACTTCAGATGCGCTTCGACGATCGGCCACACATAGCCCGACGCCTGCATCTCGCGGTAGTCGTAATCGAAGGCGCGCAGCAGCGCCGCGCGGCCGATCTCGAAGTACTTCAGATAGTGGCCGTGCCAGCACACGTTCATGGCGTCGACATCGTGGAACGGCACCTCGACCATCGCGCTCGCGCTCAGCACTTTGTGGGACCCGATCATGCGTTCGATCCTCCGCGATAGTCGCGCAGCAGATCACACGCGGCAATCCGCGCGGTCAGCGCGCGCAGCTCGAATTCGAGCGGGCGATCTTCGTCGACGAACGGCGACTGCGCGCTCACGCTGTCGATGAACGTTTGCAGCGCTGCCGGAACCGGCGTTTCGCCGTCGATCTTCAGGCGCAAACGCGCGGCTTGCACGGTCGCGAGCGTATGCGCGGCGGCGACCTGCTCGGTCAATTCCAGCACGCGCAAACAGTCGCGCGCGGCGATCGTGCCCATGCTGACCTTGTCCTGATTGTGCGCCTCGGTCGAGCGCGAGAAGACGCTCGCGGGCATCGTGTTCTTCAACGCCTCGGCCGTCCACGCGGACGACGAAATCTGCACGGCCTTGAAGCCGTGATTGATCGCGGCGCGCGCGGGCGCGGCGCCCGAGAGATTGCGCGGCAAGCCGTTGTTGAAATTCACATCGACCAGCAGCGCGAGTTGCCGGTCCATCAGATCGGCGAGATTGGCGACGGCGACCTTCAGCGAATCCATCGCGAACGCGATATGGCCGCCGTAGAAGTTGCCGCCGTGCAGCACCCGTTCGTTGTCCGGATCGATCAGCGGGTTGTCGTTCGCGCTGTTCAGCTCGTTCTCGACATCGCGGCGCACCCACGAGAGCGCGTCGCGCGCCACGCCGATCACATGCGGCGCACAGCGGATCGAGTAGCGGTCTTGCAGACGGTGGCCCGGCGTGTCGTCGCGCCCAGTCAGATCGTCGCGAATCCACGCCGCCGCTTCGGCCTGACCGGCGTGCGGTTTCGCTTCGAAGAGCATTGCGTCGAAGTGGGCGGCGCGGCCGTCGAGCGCGACGGTGGAGAGCGCCGTCAAACGCGCGGTAAGCCGCGTCAGATGATCGGCGCGCGCAAAGGCGAGACAGGCGAGGCCCGTCATCACTGCCGTGCCGTTCATCAGCGCGAGCCCCTCCTTCGGGGCGAGCGTGAGCGGTGCGTGGCCAAGTTCGCTCCACACGTCACGCACGTTGCGCAGGCGGCCCTCGAACATCACGTCGCGTTCGCCCGCCAGAGCCGCGGCTACATACGAAAGCGGCGTAAGATCGCCGCTCGCGCCGACCGAGCCTTCCGAGGGAATCCGCGGCAGCACCCGATGATTCACCAGGTCCGCCAGGCGCTCGAGCAACACGGGGCGCACGCCGGAAAAACCGTAAGCGAGGGAATTGAGCCGCGCGGCGATCACCGCGAGCGTCTGCGCGTCGTCGAGATACTGACCCATGCCGCAGCCGTGATAACGCGTCAGCTGCAGCGGCAGCGCTTCGACCAGCTCCATCGGCACGTCGACCACGCAGGCGTCGCCGTAACCGGTGTTGACGCCGTACACGGTCGCACCCGCGGCCAGATGGCGGCGCAGAAAATCCGCGCCGCGCTGGATGCGCGCGCGCCACGCCGGATCGGCGCTCAACGCGACCGGCGCGCGGTGCTGCGCGATCGCGACGACTTCCTCGATGGTCAGCTTGCGCCCGCCAATGACGACTGCCGCCGTGTTCACGCTCGCATTCGCGCCTGCCTGCGGCACATCGATCAGATCATGTTCGGCCATTCGCGCCTCGCTTGGAGCTGGCCCAGAAATCGAAGAAGTTGAACCATTGATAAGGTGCCTTGCGGCAATAATGTTCGAGCCGCACGGCATAACGCTGCGCCCACGCCGCGACATGCTGCGCGCGTTCGCGGCGCGGCAACTCAATGCGCTCGGCGAACGGTTCGAAGTACAGACGGTAGCCGCCCTGCTCTTTCAGACAGAAGAACAGATAGACCGGACAGCCCAACGCATGCGCGAGCACATAGGGGCCTTGCGCGAACGGCGCGGCCGAGCCGAGAAACTGGGCCTCGATGGTGCGGCCCGTTTCGTGCGCGGGCACGCGGTCGCCCACGATCACCAGCAGCTCGCCGGCGTCGACGCGTTCCTGCATCATCATGGCGGTCTCGGGTCCGAAGTCGCTGACTTCGAGCAAATGCCGCGCGAACTCGCTGTTGGCCGAGGCCAGCACGCTGTTGAAGCGGCGCGCGTGCTCGGTGTAGACAACCGCCGTGACCTTCGCATGCGCGCCCTGCGCAGCGAGCGCGCGGGTCATTTCCAGATTGCCGAGATGCGCGCCGATCACGAGCGCACCCTTGCCGCTCGCCACCTGAGCTTTGAATGCCGAAGGATCTTCGAACGTGACGTCGGCGTCGTTGACGCGGCCGGACCACGCGGCGAGCTTGTCGAAGCCCGCTTGCGCGAACGCCAGCATATGGCGATACGCGGACAGCCAGCCGGGACGCGGCGTTGCGCCGCGCGGCGCGGCCTCGCCCAGATGCCTGAAGTAGTTGCCCGACGCCTCGCGCGCGGCGCGGCCCGTCAGCAGAAAATACGCGACGATCGGATGCAGCCAGAGCGCGGTGAAGCGGCGGCCGAACAGCTTGCAACTGAGCGCGAGCAGAGACATGCCCAAGTGGCTGCCGCGTTCGGCAATGCGCCACCAGTCTTGTTCGTTCCGTTCATTCTGCTCGTCCACGCGCGGCGCGCGACGGCGCGGCATGAACTTGTGCGCGAGCAGCATCGGCAGACGCCACAGCATGCCGAACACGAGCCGCGTATGGCTGCGGCTGATGCGCACGTTGTCCCACAGCACGTCGAAATGCGACAGGCCGTCGCTGGCGTAGGTGACGCGCGTCGGAATCGAGCGGAACGCCGCGCGCCGCCAGTAGAGGCGCACGAGGATCTCGATATCGAAGTCCATCCGCGTCGGCAGTGCCACGCTGTCGATCAGATCGCAGGCCAGCGCAAGCGGGTACAGGCGGAAGCCGCACATCGAGTCGCGGATCGTCAGCGAAAGCGTTTCGATCCACACCCACACGTGTGTCAGATACCGGCCGTAGAGACGCGCTTTCGGCACGCTCTCGTCGTAGACCGGACGGCCGAGAATCACTGCGCCCGGTTCGGCTCGCGCCGCATCGAGAAAGCGCGGCACGTCGGTGGCATCGTGCTGGCCGTCGGCGTCGATCTGCAACGCGTGCGTGTAGCCGGCCTTGCGCGCGGCGCGCAGTCCGGCCATCACCGCCGCGCCTTTGCCGCCGTTGACGGGCAAGCGCAGCAGCGTAAGCTGCCCGGCGTACTGCTGCGCGAGCGCGGTGAGCACCTGCTGGGTCGCCTCGTCGCTGCCATCGTCGACGACGAACAGCGGCAAGCCGTGGACCGCGAGATGCGCGACGGTGGCGCCGATCGCGTCCTTGTGGTTGTAGATCGGAATGACGATGCACGGGGAGAAGTTCATCACGCGGGCTCCCGGTAGACGATCACGCCGGACGCGCACTCGCGGTCATTCAACCGGTAGGCGAACTGCACGCGCCGGCGCGCCGCGTCGTGAGCAAGCGTGAGCTTGAGCACCGCGCCCGGCGAAACGGGTGCCATGAACTTCAGGCGATCGATCGATGCCAGCGCGCGCACGGCCGGCACATAATCGGCGGCCAGACGCATCGCCCAGTCGACCTGCACGATGCCGGGCAGAATCGGCAAGCCGGGAAAATGGCCGGCGAAATGCACGAGCGTGGGCGGCACGCGCAACTCGTAGTGCAGCGTGTCGCCGCTCTTCGCTTCGGCCAGCACTTCCATGCCTTCGGTGCGCGCCTCGAACGCGGCCGCCACGGCGGCCACCGGCAGTTTGCCGCGCGCGTCGAACGGCAGCGTGACGCGAAAACGCCAATGACGCGGCAGCACGACCACGTCGAAATAATCGACGAGATGGCGGCGCAGAATCTGCGCGAGCGCCACGCGGCCCTCGTCGCGCAACGCTTCGCTGCCCGCTTCGGTCAACGCGACCAGGGCGCCGAGGCGCTCGCGCGAGACGCCTTCGAGCGGCACGATGGCCGCTTGCGCAACATACGGATGCAGCGCGATGCGCGCTTCCAGTTCCGGCAACGACACGCGCTTGCCGTCCAGCTTGAGCACCCGGTCGAGCCGGCCTTGCAGGCGGAAGCGGCCGTTTGCGTCGAAGGCGATCTTGTCGTCGGTGCGATGCCAGCCGGCGTGATCGAGATGCGGCGAACGGACGTTCAGCGCGCCGTCTTCATCGCGGCGCACTTCGATGCCGGCCATCGGCTGCCACGCATCGGTCTGATCCTGACGCCGCCACGCAATGCCGCCAGTTTCCGTGCTGCCATAGATTTCGAGCGGCGCGGCGTCGTAGGCTGCGGCGTAGTCCCGCGCGGCTTCCGGCGAGAGCGGCCCGCCCGATGAAAAGAACGCCCGCGGCGCCGGCGTCAAGGCGGTGAAGCCCGGCAACCCGGGCCAGCGCGACAGTTGCGCCGGCGTGGAGACGACCACCGTCGCGCCGCATTGGTCGATCTGCGTTTGCAGATGCAACGGCTCGACGCTGAGCGCGCGGTCGAATGCGCGGCCAGCCGCGAGCGGCCACAGCACGCGAAACAGCAAACCGTAGATGTGATGATGCGGCACGCTCGCGAGCATCGTCGCGTCGCCGACCAGCGCGCCCCACTGCGCTTCCAGCGTGTGCACCTCGGCGTTGAATTGCGCGAGCGTCTTGTGGATCGGCTTGGGGCGGCCGCTGCTGCCCGACGTGTAGAGCGTGAGCGGGGCTTGCGGATCGATCGGGTAAGCGGCTTGCGGCGCTCGTGCTCGCGCCGACGCGACGTTGGCGCCGGAGTCGTCCTCGGATCGCGCAAGATCCGCATCGGTCAGCAGCACCTCGTATGCATCGGCGAGGTCCGCGAGATAGCCCGGCGTTGCATTAGCCGGAATCACCGGCTCCTTGCCGCACGCGAACAACGCAAAGAGCGCGCAGGCGAAATCGAACGGATCGTCGATACACAATGCGTAGCGCCTGGCAGCTTGCTCCCGCAACTGCGCGACCAATACCGAGACGCGCGCGCGGAACGCCGCACGATCAAGCACCGCGCCACCGTCCCGGCACACCGGTGCGTTCAGCGATGCGGCTTCATCGGCCATCGACAACAGGTCATGCAACGCGATCATGCCGCCTCCGAACGCGCGGCTCGCGGCAGCACAACCAGGTAGCGC
This sequence comes from Paraburkholderia sp., assembly GCA_036383775.1. Lineage (GTDB taxonomy): Bacteria > Pseudomonadota > Gammaproteobacteria > Burkholderiales > Burkholderiaceae > Paraburkholderia. The sequence continues at coordinate 49,150 of DASVNP010000290.1, forward strand.
CAGATGACCTCGGCCACCAGCAGCACACCGACCAGCCCATAGGCGATCGCACCGTTATAGAGCGACCAGCTCGCGCGGCTCCAGTACAGCGCCGTATAAGCGGAAAACACGCCGTTCAACGCAAAGAACCCGCACCACACCTGCGTCACGCGCCGGGTGTGCAGGATCGCGCCTGGCGGCAGGTTCGGATTGCCGAGCCGTGCAAATTTTTCGATCATGGAGGGGCCGCGCGCGAGCGTCGCACCGAACGCGATCAACAGTCCGAAATTGACGAGCGACGGATAGAGGCGCAGCAGCAGCTCGCTATTGGTGAGCACGATCGCCGCCGAGGCGCAGCTCAGCAAACCGACCACGGTCCAGTCGATGCTGGTGAGCCGCCGCAGCGAGGTCGCGACCGCGCCACTGCCGGCCCACCGCTGCAGCCACAGGATCGCAAACAGCATGCAGCCGACGTAGCGCGGCGTATCCCAGCGCCACGCGCACAGAATCAACGCCGGATACGCCAGCTTCAACAGCACCTGCACGACCGTTTTGCCCAGCTTGCGCTCAGTGGCGGGCGCCGCATCGGCGGCCCGGTCCTGCGCCGCCAGCGTTCGCGAGCGCGTGGCAGGCATCAGCCTTGTGCCGCCAGTAGTGACTCGACGGCACCGATCACGTCGCCGACGGTGCGCACCGACTTGAACTCTTCCGGCTTGATGCGGCGGCCGGTCAGCTCCTGCAGCTTGATCGCGAGGTCGACGGCGTCGATGCTGTCGAGATCGAGGTCTTCGAACAGATGCGCCTGCGGCGTGACACGCTCGGGCTCGATTGCGAAGTTCTCCTTGAAGATGGCGCGGATGCGGTCAAGAATCTCTGCCTCGGACACGGTTCATTCCCCTTTTCTCGTGGTTTCGTTCACAGCATGCGCCGCTTCGCGTTGGCTCGCCACCAGCGCGGCCAGCGTGCTGATCGAGCGAAAGTGTTCACGCGTGCGTTCGTCGTTCGCTGCGATGGTCAGTTGGTATTGTTTGCGCAGCACGATGCCGATTTCCAGCGCATCGATCGAGTCGAGTCCGATACCGTCGGTATCGAACAACGGTGCATCGTCGTCGATATCGGCTGGGCTCAGGTCTTCCAGATCGAGGGCTTCGATCAGAAGCTGTTTAATTTCCAGTTTTAAAGAATCCATAATCGAACAGGTGCTGGGTAATATGTGCTTCGACGGCGTTCGTCACGCTGCGCGCGGCGAGCGCCGGTGGGGTGTTATGGGCCGCGAGCTGGTCGACGCCCAGCGGTTCGAGCGCGTTCACGCGCATCCGGAACGCGCGCGCGGGCACGTCGTACCAGCGCATCTGCTTGGTGAACGCGGGCGGGTCGCAATCCATCAGCACCGGCACGATCGGCGCTTCGGCCTTCAACGCCATGTGCGCGAAACCGCGCGAAAACGCGTGCAGCCGGTTCGGCGCGGGACTGCGCGTGCCTTCCGGAAAAATGATCATGGTATAGCCTGCCGCCAGTTGCCTGGCTCCTGCCTCGACGAGTTCGGCGGGATCGGCATTGCTGACATACTCTGCCGAGCGCACGATCCCCCAGAAACAGGGGTTGCTCCAGTGCGCGTTCTTCACCACGCAGCAGGCGCGCGGCGTGAGCGACAGCAGCACCATCACGTCGAGATAGGTCGGGTGATTGGCGACCACGACGGCAGGTCCCCCGGTGCGCAGCGCCTGAACGCCCGACACCTCCAGCTCCATCACGCCGATACGCTGCAACACCGCGACCAGCGCGCGGAAAAACCAGTGGATCACGCCCGTCACCGCGAATTGCCGCGACGCGCGATGCGGCCACAGCCACGCGAGCGGAAACACCACCACGGAAAACAGCACGCCGCACACGCCGAAGACTACGAAGGCCATGCCGGTCGCGCAAAAGCGCCAGATGTAATCAAGCCGCGCGGTCATGCCAACTCCAATGCCAGGTTGCGCCGGCGCCATGCCAGACGGTGGACAGGCCCGTTTCCAGGCAGTGCTGCAGCGCCTGGCTCTGGGTGGCGAAGGACGCCTCGCCTGCCTTATCCGCGGTTTCCGCCTCTTTCTCCCCGCTGACCTCGCGCGGCGCAGTGGCTTGCGCCTCGCCGGTACGCGTCAGCGTGCACACCAGTTCGCCCGTCGCCGCTTCGCTGTCGAGCAGGATCGCGACGGCGCCGCCCTGCACTTCGTCTTCGATCGTACCGTACGCCGGATCGGCCGGCTCGTCGGCGTACACCAGCAACACCGGCGCGTCCGGCTGCGTGGCGTACTGCGCGTGCGCTTCCAGCAGCGCGTAGCCGAGCGTTTCCGCACCGGCCGAGATCGCGCTCGCCGCGGACCGGTCGCCGCGCGCGATGCCGAACACACCGGTCATGGCATTGAGCACCGACAGGCTGAACGCCGTCGGCGAGACCGGCTCGCCCGCGCTGAGGCTGCGCAGGATATCCGTGGTGCGCCGCAATTCCCCGTGGCGCGACGCGAACACGACGCGGACCGGGTCTTGCGCGATACAGTCGTGAGCAACCTTCAGCGCGACCTTGGACAGTGTGCTCAGACGACGTCGTACGATCGGCTCGATAAAGCCAATATCGGGTGCGGCAGATGCGGCAGCAAGCCAGCTAGACCAGCGAGCGACCGGAATGGTCCAGTACAGATCGGGCATATCGGTGTTCGCGCAAAGGCGAGGAGAGGCTGAAGCGCCTGACGGAATACAGAACCGTCACAGCTTATGCGCGCCGCGCGGACCGGCAACCTCCAGCCGTGACAATCCAATCTTCTTATATAGGGTTCAGAGGATTAACGGCACTTGGCCCTGATTATTTAGGCGCCTTTGCCAATTAGTCTGAAGGATTGTCTCGGGCTCCCTATGGTCGCCGGAATCATACTGAATATTTTCCGATAAATCAGCCACTAAAGACGTATCCATCTGTATCCGTAGCGCTTGCGCGACGACCGGCAAAAGCACGCCGGCAAGCCCTTCCGGCGCCTTTTTCCGCAGCGCAATTGGGCTCACAACCCTCAAGCAGTAAGGCTTGCCGTCCGCCGAGACACCAAAACCGTCCATCAGAAGAAGCCAACACTTTCAATTAACTTTCACAAAAAGTGTTTCACTTCGGCTGAACGGGCGCAATTCGGTCACTCTGCCCCCGGGTATGCGCCGCACATTGCCGGCTCGCGCGCTACGCCTCGAAAAGTAACGGCCCGGCAGGAATAACCCGCCGGGCCGCTTTTGTTTGTTCGCTACCGTGGTCCGCGGCTCAACGCCGGGCCAGCCGCCGCGTATGCGTTACTGCACGGCCTTCGCACCGGACGCCGGCGCCGGTGCGGCAGCAGGCACGCCACCCGTGGCCGCCATTTCGTTCGATGCCCCGCCGTTCTTGTCGAGCGGAATCTGCACCGTGCGCACCACGCCGTTGCCCAGCGGGAAATCGGCCAGCGCGCTACGCGCCAGGTACGGCATGGCCCGCACCAGCGACGACTCCGCGCCCGAATTGCGCGCGGTCACGTTGTAGACCTCCTTGCCGGTCGCCCGCTCGGTAATCCGCACGCCCAGCAGGTGCGTGAAGATCGGATAGGTCTGGTTCACGTACGTAGTCGGGAACGGGCCCCACGGACCCCACGGATCGAATGGCCGCCCCCAGTAAGGCGCCGGCCATGGGTTGTAGTACACCGGCTCGGCCACCGTCACCATGTCGGAACGAATCCCGTACGAAAGTCCGACCAGGTAATGCGCCTGCCCCTTGTCGACCTCGCGGAACGCATGCGTGCCGAGTTCGTTGGCGACGAAGCGCTCGTAAGTCGTGAGTTCAAGATTGTTCTGCTGATCCGCCGCCCGCGTAAACGCGTAGGTGCGGCTGGCGTCGTTGCCGCTCCAGTCGGAGAAGGCCGTGACCTGGGTGGTCACGTAGGTCGTGCAGCCGGACAGCAGTGCCGTCAGCGCCGCCAGCAGCAGTGTGGCGCGGCGGGTCCATCGATCGAGTTTCATGGTCTACCTCGTGTTGCCTGTTATCGCCAGTCTTGACCGGGTTGGTTTGCGCGCATGCTTTGCTGCGCGCGGCGCGCCCGATAATACGCTGACCTGGCGATTCGGTAAAAAGTTCTCTCCGCACGATCCGCCGAGCCTTTGTACAATGGCTCGACAAGCGCGGCTCGCGCGCCATAAGCACGCGTGACGGCTCGAGTCCCATCACTTCAGAACGCCATGGCCGATACCGCAACGCCCAATGTGATCCGCCGCGCCGATTACGCGCCGCCCGCCTTCCTGATCGACACCGTCGTACTGGAGTTCGATCTGATCCCCGAACGCACCGTCGTCAGGAACACGATGCGGGTGCGCCGCAACCCGGACGCGTCCCACGCCGCGAATTTCGAACTGATGGGCGAACAAC
>DASVNP010000291.1:0-85898 GCA_036383775.1 Paraburkholderia sp.
CCCGCGCCGCGTATTATTTATTTTCGACACACTCGTTCATCGACGTCACCATGCTCGACTCCAGCGCCCGTCTGACCGGTCTTCTTTGCGGCACGCAGCCGATGAACGACGTCTGGGCGCCGCGCGCCACGCTGCAGCGGATGCTCGACGTGGAAGCTGCGCTCGCGCGCGCCTCCGCCGCGCATAACGTGATTCCGCAAACGGCGGTGCCCGCTATCGAAGCCGCCTGCCAGGCCGATCAGCTCGACGCGGACGCCCTCGCACGCGACGCCGCGCTCGGCGGCAACCTCGCGATACCACTCGTCAAGCAACTCACGGCGCGCGTCAAGACCGCCGACGCCGAAGCGTCGAAGTACGTGCATTGGGGCGCAACGAGCCAGGACATCATCGACACGGCAACGGTCTTGCAGTTGCGCGATACCTTCGATCTGCTCGACAGCGCGCTGCAGTCCACGTGCGACGCCGTCGCGAAGCTCGCCGCCACCCATCGCGCCACGCCCATGATCGGCCGCACCTGGTTGCAGCAGGCGCTGCCTATCACGCTCGGCCTTAAATTCGCGCAATGGCTCGACGCGTTGCTGCGTCATCGCGAGCGGCTCGATTCGCTGCGCGATCGCGTGCTGGTGCTGCAGTTCGGCGGCGCGGCCGGCACGCTGGCCAGTCTGCGCGATGCGGCGCCGCAGGTCACCCACTCGCTCGCCAAAGAACTTGGCCTTGCCGTGCCCACGTTGCCGTGGCACACGCAGCGCGATCGCATGGCTGAAACAGCGTCGCTGTTCGGCATGCTGATCGGCACGCTGGGCAAAATCGCGCGCGACGTCTCGCTGCAGATGCAAACCGAAATCGACGAACTGGCCGAGCCGGCCGCGGCCGGCAAGGGCGGCTCGTCGACCATGCCGCACAAGCGCAACCCGGTCGGCTGCGCGGCCGTGCTGACCGCCGCGACCCGCGCGCCGGGTCTGGTCGCCACGGTGTTCGCCGGCATGGTGCAGGAGCACGAGCGCGCGCTCGGTGGCTGGCAAGCCGAGTGGGATGCGCTGCCGGACCTCGCGCGCCTCGCGGGTGGCGCGCTCGCCAATATCGAGCAGCTCGCCACCGGGCTGAACGTAAATGTGCCGCGGCTTGCCGCGAATCTCGACATCACGAAGGGGCTGATCCTCGGCGAAGCGGTGATGCTCGCGCTTGGCGACAGCATCGGCCGGCTCGACGCGCATCATCTCGTGGAGCGCGCGTCGAAAGCCGCGATTCGCGACGGGCAAACGCTCTTCGACGTGCTCGCCGCCGACCCGGCCGTCACCGACCATCTTCCGCTCGAGCGCCTGAAGCAACTGCTCGATCCCGCTCAATACGTCGGCCAGGCACACGCATACGTGGACGCCGTGCTGGCCCTTCACACCGCGCGCATCCAGCGCGCCTAATTCAGGGAGTAACCGGCATGCCTTACGCCGCAGTCAATGGCACCGAGCTTCATTATCGAGTCGACGGCGACCGCCACGGCAACGCGCCGTGGATCGTGCTGTCGAATTCGCTCGGTACCGACATGTCCATGTGGACGCCGCAAGTCGCGGCGCTGTCGAAGCATTTCCGCGTGCTGCGCTACGATACGCGCGGTCATGGTCATTCGGAAGCGCCGAAAGGTCCGTACACGATCGAACAACTGACCGGCGACGTGCTGGGCCTGATGGATACGCTGAAAATCGCCCGCGCGCATTTTTGCGGGATCTCGATGGGCGGCCTGACCGGTGTTGCATTGGCCGCGCGTCATGCGAACCGTTTCGAGCGCGTCGTGCTGTGCAACACGGCGGCGCGCATCGGTGCGCCGGAAGTGTGGGTGCCGCGCGCCGCGCGAGCACGCACGGAAGGCATGCTCGCGCTTGCCGACGCCGTGCTGCCGCGCTGGTTCACGGCCGACTATTTTGAGCGTGAGCCGGTGGTGCTGGCGATGATCCGCGACGTGTTCGTGCACACCGACAAGGAAGGCTACGCGTCGAACTGCGATGCCATCGACGCCACCGATCTGCGCCCCGAAGCGCCCGGCATCAAAGTGCCGGCGCTGGTGATCAGCGGCACGCACGATCTGGCCGCGACGCCGGCGCAGGGCCGCGAACTGGCGCAGGCGATTCCGGGCGCGCGCTACGTCGAGCTGGACGCCTCGCATATTTCCAACATCGAGCAAGCGGATGCCTTCACGAAGACCGTGATCGACTTCCTGACGGAGCAGAAATGAACGACGAAGACCGCTACGAAGCCGGCTTGGGTGTGCGCCGCGCGGTGCTGGGCAACGCGCACGTCGACCGGTCGCTCGCGAACCGTACCGAGCTGACCGAAGAATTCCAGAATTTCATCACGCGCTATGCATGGGGCGAAATCTGGACGCGCGATGGTTTGCCGCGCCACACGCGCAGCCTGCTGACCATCGCGATGATGGTCGCGCTCAACCGGAGTGAAGAGCTCGCGCTGCATCTGCGCGCGGCGAAGAACAACGGCGTGACCCGTGAACAGATCAAGGAAGTGCTGCTGCAAACCGCGATCTATTGCGGCGTGCCCGCGGCGAATTCGGCGTTCCACCTTGCGGACAAGCTGTTCCGTGAGGATGATGCGGCGGCGCAGCCGTAATAAGTCATTAAGCCACGCAGCGCGCGGTCACGCCGAGCGCACCGCGCGCAACACCGTATCTTTGATCACCTCGCGCCAATGCGCGAGGGCCTCCTTCTCCATCAGCGGCTCGCCGAGAAACGCGCCTAACGTGTACTGATTGGCGTTATAAAAATAGCCGAGCGATGCGATCATCAAATAGACGTCTCGCGCTTTGACGTCTTCGCGAAACACGCGTTGGGCCTTGCCCGCATCCAGTAGCTTCTGCACCACCGAAATCGCGTAGCCCGAAATCTCCTTGAGCTTGGAGGACTTTTTCGCGTGCTTGCCTTGATGCAGGTTTTCACTCGAGAGCAGCGTGACGAACTCGGGATGATCGAGGTAGTACTGCCAGACGAATTCAACCATCTGCTCAAGCCCGTGCACGGGATCGTCCAGATCGAGATCGAGCTTGCTTTCCGCTTCGTTGAATTGCGTATAGATCGTTTCGAGCACTTCGACGAACAGCTGCTCCTTGCTGCCGAAGTAGTAGTAGATCATGCGGTCGTGCGAACGCGCGGCCTTCGAAATGCTTTCCACGCGGCCGCTTGCATAGCCTTGCTTGGCGAAGACCTTAATCGCCGCTTTCAGAATCTTGGCGCGCGTGTCCTGCGCCTGTTTCGCACGGATGCCGGTGGCGCCCGGCTTGCGGGCGGCGGTAAGACTCATGACGGCCTCGGATCCCTTTCTTTGTTAGCGTCGGGCTGAGCGGCATGCTCTGCGCGACGGTTGACTTCGGCGTAGATTGAAGCACAGCGTCGACGGCAATGTCGCAACGCACCATTCGACTGCACACTTGTAAACACATTGCGCAGACTAAATTGATCGAGTAGATTTCTAACGAGTTTGGTGTAGCAAATACTACACGAACGGTGAGTGACCGCAACATGGAATTAGGCTGATCACACGAAAGTGCCTTTAAACAAGGGCTATTCGTCAGCCGGAGCAGGACCGCTTGTAATGTCGTCGTATGGGAACCCCACCATGACTGAACATACGAAGGTCGATTTCGGTGCGGACAGCGTCGATGGCGAAACCGCTTCGACGCCGGGTCCGACCGTGCTCGAAAGAGCGGCACCGCGCAGCGAGCGCATGGCGTCGAACAAGATCGAATGCAACGCCTGCCCGGTGCTGTGCCAGATATCGGAAGGGCGCACCGGCGCGTGCGATCGCTATGCGAATGCGGATGGGCGGCTGATTCGTGTGGATCCAGTGGTGTTTCTGTCGCGCGCGGCCGCGGCGCCTGAAACGGGCGTGGCCCTTGAAGATGCCACGGTCGAATTCGGCGCTGCGTCCGAAGCACAAGCGCAAGATTCCTCTGCTGAACAGGCCCTGTTCGTCACGGGTGTCGGCGCGTCGTCCACTTATCCCGACTACAAGCCCGCGCCGTTTATCGTGGCCTCCAAGCTCGACGATGTCGATATGATCACCGTCGTCACCGAGGGCATTTTCAGCTACTGCAGCTTCAAGGTGAAGATCGACACCGACCGCTTCCTCGGGCCGGAGCAGGCGAACGTGCGTTGCCATGGCGAGATCGTCGGCCATGTGTCGACGGCCGAGTACGGATCGCAGATGCTGAGCCTCGGCGGCGTGCATCACCTGACCGGCGGCAGCAAGAAAGAAGGCCGCGTGACGTGCGACATGATGCTCGCGCTCGGCAACAAGGAAGCGGTGGACCTGACCATCGACGGCGGCGCGAGTCTCGTGATTCGCGCGGGCGCGGCGCCGGTCGTCGACGGTGTCGAGGAGCGGCGCATGCGGGTGGGATGCGGCTCGGCCACCATCGGCATCTTCGCGAAGCAATGGTTCGGTCATGTCGACGAAGTGGTGGTGGTCGACGATCACATCACCGGCGTGCTCACTGAACATCAGGCCGGCCGTTGCCTTGGCATGACGCGCTCAGGTCTGAAGATTCGCGGGCGCAAGTCGACACCGGGCCGCTATTTCCAGGTGGCGAGTCCCGGTACCGGTTGGGGCGGCACGGATATTCAGGACCCGCTGGCGATTGTAGAAGGCTTCGATCCCGAGATCGCCAAACCCGGCATGCGTTTATTGATGGTCTCGACCACCGGCGAACACGCGCAGTGGTACGAGCTCGACCACGACCTCGTGCCGCGCATCGCGCAGATGCCGGATGCCGTGCGCCGCACGGTCGAGCGGATCGGCGAGAACTGCGAGCCGTCGCTGGCCACCGTGTTGTTTATCGGCGGCGCGGGCGGCAGCCTGCGGGCGGGCGCCACGGAAAACCCGGTGCTGCTCACGCGCGCGATCAAACAGAAACTGGTGAACGTGACCTGCGGCGGTGCGCCTGCCTACGTGTGGCCGGGCGGCGGCATCACGGTCATGGTGGACGTGTCGCGCATGCCCGACCGTTCGTTTGGCACGGTGCCCACGCCCGCGATCGTCGCGCCGATCGAGTTCACCATGACCTACGACGCGTATCGCGACCTCGGCGGTCATCTCGCCGCCGTGCGCTCGCTGGAGAGCGTCCTTGCTCGAGGACCGGACCATACAGAGGGCGCACCGCTCGCGCGCCGCACGCTGACACGCAATCCCGACAACCCGTGGCCACCCGCCATGCCGCCCATGCTCGGCTAACCGCTCGAACCAACATGAACCCCACCCGCACCCGGCTCGATGCGACGCGCTGGCATTGGCAGCATGGTCCGATCGATCCGATCCTCAGCGCGGACGGCGCGCCCGCAGCCGCGCAGGCCGCGTATGAGGCATGTTGGGCGCGCTTTGTGGAGGTGTTGCCGGAACTGGTTGGTGAGCTGAAGCGGCTTCGGCAACCCGTGCCCGCTGACGCCGCGTTGGACGACGCCGCGTGGCAAGGCGCGGTGGCCCGCCGCATGTGGACCGCCTGCCATCCGCATCGCGCACGTTTCATCACGCCGATGGCGGCCGTGGCAGGCAGCGTCGCCGATGAACTGATCACAGCGTTCGCCCGTGAAGGCATATCGCGCGCCTTCATCAACAACGGCGGCGACATTGCGTTGTATCTGACGCAAGGGCAGCAGTACCGCATCGGCATATTCGCGGATCTGGCCGCTTACTCGCCCGCGCGTGGGGCAAACCAGCACGCGCTCGACGCCAACCTGACGCTCGACGCCGGTCTGCCGGTTCGCGGCATCGCGACGAGCGGCTGGCGCGGCCGCAGTTTCAGCCTCGGCATTGCCGACAGCGTGACCGTGCTCGCTTGCAACGCGGCCACTGCCGACGCCGCCGCGACGATGATCGCCAACGCCGTCGATCTGGATCATCCAGGCATCGTGCGGCGTCCCGCTTCGTCGTTGAAAGACGATAGCGATCTCGGCGATACGCCGGTCACGGTCGATGTGCCGCGCCTGCCGCAGCCGCTGGCCGATTTCGCGCTGGCGCGTGGCGTCGACGCCGCGCAGCGTCTGCTTGAACAAGGCTTGATCGAGGGCGCCGCGCTATTCCTGCAAGGGCGGGTGCGCGTCGCCGGGATTCATCACACAGGTGCGTTGCTTGCGCAGCGCGCCCGGATCACAACGGAGGCTCCGTGTTCGAAATACGCCGCGTGCTGACGCACGTCGAAGATATCTTCCACGAGTTCGGCCCCGCGCCCGCGCAGCCGCTGCGGCGCGGCGCGATTGCCGCCGTGATGACGAACCCGTTCGCGGGCCGCTACGAGGCGAACATCGAGCACGCCATGGAAGCGCTCAAACCCATTGGCTTCGATATGGCGCAACGGCTGCTGGCGGCGATGGCGGTGCCGCATGCGTCGATCGAAAGTTATGGCAAGGGCGCGATTGTCGGCGCGCGCGGCGAGCTCGAGCATGGCGCGCTGTGGCATGTGCCCGGTGGCTACGCGATGCGCGAGTTGCTGGAGAAGAACGGCGTGCCGACCAACGCGATCGTGCCGTCCACCAAGAAGGTCGGCGGACCGTCAACGGCGCTCGACGTGCCGCTGACACACGTCAATGCGAGCTACGTGCGCAGTCACTTCGACGCAATCGAAGTGCGCGTGCCCGGCGCGCCCGCCGCCGACGAGCTGGTGTATATCCTCGTGATGAGTACGGGCCAGCGCGTGCATGCGCGCGTTGGCGGCCTCGCGAAAGAGGCCATCGTGGGCAAGGACGGTTTGCGTTAAATACGCTGAAGCATTGAATCGACGCATCGGCATAGTGCAAAGCAGGCATCGGAACTCGGAGAGCGAAATGGCAATCAAGCTTCGCAAGCTGGTCGTGCAGATGGATGAAACGCGCATTGAAATGGGGCAGACCATCGATCCGCCGGTACGCCGCGCGCTTGCGCTTGCGGTGATCGAAAATCCCTATGCAGGGCGTTACGAGGCCAAGCTCGATGCGTTGATCGAAGCGGGCGAGGAACTGGGCGCTTTGCTTGGCAACAAATGTGTCGAAGCGCTTGGCATCGCGCCGGGCGAGGCGCAAAGCTACGGCAAGGCCGCGATTGTCGGCGAAGCGGGCGAGCTCGAACATGCCGCGGCGATCCTGCATCCCAAGCTCGGGGCGCCGCTGCGCGTGGCGGTCGAAAAGGGCGCGGCGCTGGTGCCGTCGGCGAAGAAAATGGGCACGCTCGGCACCGCGATCGACGTGCCGCTCGGCCACAAGGACGCCGCCTTCGTGCGCAGCCATTTCGACGCGATCGAGGCGCGCGTGTCCGATGCGCCGCGCGCCAATGAAATCGTCGTGGCCGTCGCGGTGACGGCGTCGGGCCGGCCGCTGCCGCGCATCGGCGGGCTGCAGGTGAGTGAGATCAAGGGCGAAGACGGCTTGCGCTGAGTTAGCATCCGGTTATTTTTCGCTGAGATCCCGAGGGTCGCAATGCTTTCGAATTTGCTGGTACAGATGGTCAACGGACTCGCCGATGCGTCGACGCTGTTTCTCGTCGCCGCCGGTTTGTCGCTGATCTTCGGCGTGACGCGCATCGTCAATTTTGCGCACGGCTCGTTCTATATGTTCGGCATCTATGTCGCGTACAGCATCGCGAGCCGCTTTGGCCACACGGCGGGCGGCTTCTGGCTGTCGGTGCTGGCGGCGGCGCTGGTGGTCGCGGTGCTGGGCGCGCTGGTCGAAATGGTCGTGCTGCGGCGCATCTATCAGGCGCCCGAGCTGTTTCACCTGCTCGCCACGTTTGCGCTCGTGCTGATCTTTCGCGACGCGGCGTTGTGGCTGTGGGGACCGGAGGATCTGTTCGGTCCGCGCGCGCCGCATCTGGCGGGCGCGGTCGATTTTCTCGGCCATCCGCTGCCCACTTACGACATCGCGCTGATCGTGATCGGACCGGTGGTGCTGCTGCTCCTCTGGTATGCGCTGACACGCACGCGCTGGGGGACGCTGGTGCGCGCCGCGACGCAGGACCGCGAGATGCTGGGCGCGCTCGGCATCAATCAGGCGTGGCTGTTCACGGGCGTGTTTTTCGTCGGCGCGTTTCTCGCCGGTTTGGGCGGCGCGCTGCAAGGGCCGCGGATGTCGGCGAATCTGTCGCTGGATCTGGAGACGATCGGTAACGCGTTCGTCGTGGTCGTGGTCGGCGGCATGGGGTCGATTCCGGGGGCGTTCATCGCCGCGCTGATCATCGCGGAGATCAAGGCGCTGTGCATCGGCATCGGTCATGTGACGATCTTTGGCGTTGGGCTCTCGTTGAGCCGCTTTACGCTGGTGGCGGAATTCGTGGTGATGGCGGTGGTGCTGGTGGTGCGGCCTTGGGGGCTGCTCGGCCGAGCGGGTGCCGCGGTGCGCGGGCTGGCGGCACCCGAAACGCCTTTACGTCCGGCGGGCAAACGCCTGAAGTGGCTGGCCGCGATCGCCTTGCTGGTGCTGGTGCTTGCGCCGCTTGCGGCCAACGCCTTCCCGTATATGCCCGTGCTGCTGGTCGAGATTCTGATTGCCGTGCTGTTCGCGACGAGTCTGCATTTCATCATGGGACCGGGCGGCCTGCATTCATTCGGACATGCCGCCTACTTTGGGCTCGGTGCCTACGGCGCGGCGCTATTCCTCAAGGTGCTGAATCTGCCGATGGAAGCCGCGCTGCTGCTCGGCCCGCTGTTGGCGGTGGCCGGCGCGCTCGTGTTCGGCTGGTTCTGCGTGCGGCTCTCGGGCGTTTATCTGGCGATGCTGACGCTCGCGTTTGCGCAGATCGTCTGGTCGGTCGTGTTCCAGTGGGACGACGTGACGGGCGGCAGCAACGGCATTCTCGGCTTGTGGCCGTTGAACTGGCTGTCTTCGCCGGTGGCCTTTTACTACCTGACGCTTGTCTGTGCCGTGGCCGGCGTGTGGCTGCTGCGCAAGATGCTGTTCTCGCCGCTCGGTTATGCGATGCGTGCGTCGCGTGATTCCGTCTTGCGCGCCGAGGCGATCGGTATCGACGTGAAGCGTGTGCAATGGGCGGCGTTCGTGATCGCGTCGTTGTTCTGCGGGCTCGCCGGATCGCTTTACGCCTTCTCCAAGGGGACGATCTCGCCGGAAGTGATCAGCGTGAGCCGCTCCGTGGACGGTCTCGTGATGGTGTTGCTCGGCGGTTTGCAGACACTCACTGGCCCGATTGTAGGCGCGGCCGTGTTCACCTGGCTGCAGGACACCGTCGCGCGGCAAACGGACTATTGGCAGGCGCTGCTCGGCTTCGCGATTCTGTTGCTGGTGATCGCGTTTCCGCAGGGGATCGTCGGCTTTATTCGCGAGCGCTTCGGCGACGATATCGCCGACGAAGCGGAAAAGAGCGCGGTATCGCCTTCACGACGCACGGCAATCAAGGAGGGGCTATGAGCTTGCTGCGCGTCAGAGGTCTCTCCAGATCGTTTGGCGGCCTGAAAGCGGTCGACGACGTTTCCTTCGATCTCGAAGCCGGTCAGCTACTGGCCTTGCTCGGCCCGAACGGCGCGGGCAAGTCGACCTGTTTCAACATGGTCAACGGGCAGTTGCCGCCGTCGTCCGGATCGATCCTTCTCGACGGGCATGAACTGGTCGGCATGCGTCCACGCGACATCTGGCGCCTTGGCGTGGGCCGCACGTTCCAGATCGCCGCGACCTTCAATTCGATGACCGTGCTCGAGAACGTGCAAATGGCGCTGGTCTCCCGCGAGCGAAAAACATTCGGCCTGTGGAAGCCCGCGGGCGCACGCTACGCCGATGAAGCCTTCGCGCTGCTCGAACAGGTCGGCATGGCCGCGGACGCGAACCGCGCGTGCGGCGTGCTCGCCTATGGCGACGTGAAGCGCGTTGAACTCGCCATTGCGCTCGCCAACCGCCCGAAACTGCTGCTGATGGATGAACCCACCGCCGGAATGGCGCCGAAGGAACGCAACGAGCTGATGGCTCTCACCAAACGTCTCGTCACCGAACACAAGATCGGTGTGCTGTTCACCGAGCACAGCATGGACGTCGTATTCGCCTACGCCGACCGCATGATCGTGCTCGCGCGCGGCAAGCTGATTGCCGAGGGCGATGGCGATACGATCCGCAACGACCCGCGCGTGCAGGAGGTCTATTTCGGCACCGGCAAGACCTTCAGGCCGCATGCGCCGCTAGAGGAAACATCGGGCGGCCACAGCGGACAAGGAGCGCTTCAATGAGCGAGCCGATGCTGAAAGTCTCCGGCCTCAACGCGTTCTACGGCCGCGCGCATATTCTCTTCGACGTCGGCCTCGAAGTCGGCCGCGGAGAAGTAGTGGCGCTGATGGGCCGAAATGGCGCGGGCAAATCGACCACGATGAAAGCCGTGATGGGTTTGCTGCCGCGCCGTCAGGGCGAGGTGAAGTTTCGCGGACAGAACATCGCGGCACTACCGCCCTACAAGATCGCGCGCATGGGCATGGGTTTCGTGCCCGAAGACCGCCGCGTGTTCGCGGATCTGACCGTGATGGAGAATCTCGACACCGGCCGTCAGCCGCCGCGCGAGGGTGCCCCGCAATGGACACCCGACAAGCTGTTCCGGCTTTTTCCCAATCTCGGCGAAATGCCGCAGCGTCCGGGTGGCCAGATGAGCGGCGGCGAGCAACAGATGCTCACCGTGTCGCGTACGTTGATGGGCAATCCGTATCTGGTGTTGCTCGACGAACCGTCCGAAGGCGTGGCGCCGGTGATCGTCGAGCAGATGGCGAACATGATTCTCGAACTCAAGCGCGAAGGCCTTTCCATTCTGTTGTCCGAACAGAATCTGCACTTCGCCGAGCTGGTCAGCGACCGTGCGTACGTGCTAGAAAAAGGGCAGATCCGCTTTAGCGGCACGATCGGCGAACTCGCACAGAACGAAACAGTGAGACGCGCTTATCTGAGCGTGTGATTCCATCGCGGCGCCAAGCGTGCGTCCTGCACGCGCGCGACGCCCGACAGTCATTGCGAAAGGAGAAGCAGATGGCAGCAGAGACGTTGACAGGCTTGTCGGGCAAGGTCGCAATCACGAACATCGGGCTGCTGTTATCCGGCGACATCGATCAGCCGATTCTCGACGCGAACACGCTGGTGATCGACGACGGCGTGATCGTCGCCGTCGGCCGCGAGAAGGACTGCGATCTGGAAGGCGCGCGCACCACGGTGGACTGCAAGGGCACGACGGTCGCCCCTGGCCTGATCGACTCGCATGTGCATCCCGTATTCGGCGACTGGACGCCGCGTCAGAATCAGATGGGCTGGATCGAGTCGAATCTGAACGGTGGCGTGACCACGATGATCTCCGCGGGCGAAGTGCATCTGCCTGGTCGTCCGAAAGATGTGCTCGGCGTCAAGGCGCTGGCGATTACCGCGCAACGTTCGTTCGAAGGCATGCGGGGCGCGGGTGTGGGCGGCGGCGTCAAAGTGATGGCGGGCGCGCCGGTGATCGAAAAGGGCATGGTCGAAGAGGACTTCAAGGAGCTATCCGAAGCGGGTGTGAAACTGCTGGGCGAAGTGGGCCTGGGCAGTGTGAAGGGCGGCGAGGAAGCGGGGCAGATGGTCGCGTGGGCGCGCAAGTACGGCATACAAAGCACCATTCATACGGGCGGTCCGTCGATTCCCGGCTCCGGTCTGATCGACCGGGACGTGGTGCTCGCGGCCGACGCGGACGTGATCGGCCACATCAACGGCGGCCATACGTCGCTGTCCTACCGGCATGTCTGCGACCTGTGCGAGCAATCGAGCCGAGCGCTGGAGATCGTCCACAACGGCAACGAACGTATCGCCTTGCTGACCGCGCGGCATGCTATCGAGTTGAAATGTCCTCACCGGATCATTCTCGGTACGGACAGTCCCGCCGGTTCTGGCGTGCAACCGCTCGGCATTTTGCGGATGATCGCGCTTATCTCGAGCCTCGCCGACGTGCCTGCTGAAATCGCCTTCTGCTTCGCGACCGGCAACACGGCGCGTCAGCGCAATCTGCGTCAGGGGCTGATCGAAGTGGGCCGGCCCGCCGACCTCGTGTTCATGGACCGCGCGCAACACACCGCAGCCGATACCCTGCTCGAAAGCGTGCAACTGGGCGATATTCCGGGCGTGGGCATGGTGATGATCGACGGTCTGATCCGCTGCCGGCGCAGCCGCAATACGCCACCGGCCACGGAAGTGCCGGTGGTGCTGTGAACGCGCGCCGCAACCTGTGGCCGGCCCGGTCATGAATCGCCCAGTTCCGCTGATGCTGAACGTGAACGGCGCGACGCATCCCGTCAGCGCCGCCGCCGACACGCCTTTGCTCTACCTGCTGCGCAACGACCTTGCGCTGAATGGCCCGAAGTTTGGCTGTGGCCTCGGCGAATGCGGCGCGTGCACGGTGCTGCTCGACGGCATACCGACCCGCGCGTGCGTTACGACCGCGAAGGTGGCGTTGGGCCGTGAGATCACCACGCTCGAAGGTCTGGGCACGCGGGCCGCGCTGCATCCGGTGCAGCAGGCGTTCATCGAAGAGCAGGCCGCGCAGTGCGGCTATTGCCTGAACGGCATGATCATGACGGCCAAGGCGCTGCTCGATCGCGATCCGCATCCGGCCATCGAGACGATCCGACGTGAACTGTCGCGCAATCTGTGCCGCTGCGGCACGCATGTCGAGATCGTGCGCGCGGTGCAGCGTGCCGCCGAGCTGCTTGCGGCACAGGCGTCGGAGCGATCCGCGTCGCAAGGAGCGGCACAAGCTGCGGCACAATCGGCCGTGCCTAAAGGAGTGCGCCCATGACCGGGCCGGACTTCAGCGTCGATCGGCGCGCCGTGCCGCCGTCGCGTCAGCAGCTCTACAACGAGCAGAGTGTGCTGATCGTCACGCGGCCACCGCAAGCGCCGGTGAAACCGGCTCCCGGTCAGCCCGGCTCGCGCTCGTCGTTCGTGCCGACCGAAGCGGACATGTTTCTCGTGGTGCGCGACGACGGCAGCGTGGTCGCGTTCAACGGCCATGTCGATCTCGGCACGGGCATCGGCACGGCGCTCGCGCAGATCGTGGCCGAAGAGCTGGATGTGCCGTTGACGCGCGTGTCGATCGTGCTCGGCCACACGCGCGAAGCGCCGAATCAGGGACCGACGATTGCCAGTGCCACGATCCAGATTTCAGCAGTGCCGTTGCGCCAGGCGGCGGCGCAGGCGCGGCAACATCTGCTGGCCGAAGCGGCGGCGCGCCTGAATGTCGGCGCGGAACAGCTCGACGTGCGTGACGGTGTGGTCTTCCCGCGCGACGGCGCCACCGTGCAAGGTGTGAGCTATGGAGATCTGGTCAGCGGCAAACGTGTCGAACTCGAACTCGCCACCGGCGCGCCTTTGAAATCGCCCGACGCGTACAAAATCGTCGGCAGAAGCACGCCGCGCGTCGATATTCCCGCGAAAGCCACCGGCGAACTGACGTTCGTCCACGACGTGCGCGTGCCGGGCATGTTGCATGGCCGCGTGGTGCGCCCGCCGTATGCAGGTATTGCGCAGGGCGGCTTCATGGGCAACAGCCTGCTGCATGTCGATGACGCCTCCGTCAGCGATTTGCCCGGCATCGTCAAAGTGGTGGTGATCCGCGATTTCGTCGGCCTGGTCGCTGAGCGGGAGGAAGTCGCGCAGCAAGCGGTGAAACGACTCGCCGTGCGATGGAAAACGGTCGACGGGTTGCCGTCGCTTGATACCAGCGAAGAAGTCGAAGCCGCGTTGCGCGCAAATCCGGCCAAACGGCGCGAGCTGATGATCGACGGCGATGTCGATGCGGCCTTGGCGCAAGACTCCGCTCGCACGCTCGAACGCACTTACGTGTGGCCGTTTCAGATGCACGCGTCGATCGGACCGTCTTGCGCGGTGGCCGACTATCGTGAGGGCGCGTTGAAGGTCTGGTCGGGCACGCAGAATCCGCACTCGCTGCGCGCCGATCTCTCTTTGCTGATGGGGACGGACGAGGCGCACATCGAGATCGTGCGGATGGAGGCGGCAGGCTGCTACGGCCGCAATTGCGCGGACGATGCCGCCGCCGACGCCGCGTTGCTCTCGCGTGCCGCTGGCGCGCCGGTGCGCGTGCAACTCTCGCGCGAAGACGAGCACGCGTGGGAGCCGAAAGGCGCCGCGCAATTGATGGACGTGCGCGGCGCGTTGAATGCCGCAGGCGAACTGGCCGCGTACGACTTTGCGACGCGCTATCCGTCGAACGATGCGCCGACGCTCGCGCTGCTGTTGACCGGCACGATCTCCGGTGAGCCGCAGGTGTTCGAGATGGGTGACCGCACGGCCGTGCCGCCGTATGACTATCGCGCGATGCGGATCGTCTGCGACGACACGCCGCCGATCGTGCGCGCGTCGTGGTTGCGCGGCGTGTCCGCGTTGCCGAACACGTTCGCGCACGAGTCCTTCATCGACGAACTCGCGGAGCAGGCGGGTATCGATCCCGTCGAGTTTCGTCTAAAGCACCTCACCGATCCGCGTGCGATCGACCTGGTCAAAGCCGTCGCCGACAGGGCCGGCTGGGAGCCCCGCGACGCCGAACGCAAACAGGAAGAGGGCGACATCGCGCGTGGCCGCGGCTTTGCCTATGCCCGCTACGTGCACAGCAAATTCCCCGGCTTCGGCGCGGCATGGTCCGCGTGGGTGGCCGACGTCGAAGTCAATCGCAAGAGCGGCGAGCTGGCGGTCACGCGCGTGGTCGTCGGCCAGGACACCGGCACGATGGTGAATCCCGACGGCGTGCGTCATCAGATTCATGGCAACGTGATCCAGACCACTAGCCGCGCGTTGAAGGAGCGGGTGACGTTCGGCGAGCACGCCGTGACGAGCCAGGAGTGGGGCGCGTATCCGATTCTGACGTTCCGTGAAGTGCCGGTGATCGACGTGGTGATGATGCCGCGCCACGGCGAGCCGCCGATGGGCGCGGGTGAATCCGCGTCGCTGCCCGGCGCGGCGGCGATCGCCAACGCACTCTACGATGCGACCGGCGTGCGGTTTCGCCGGCCGCCGTTCACGCCTGAAACGATCCGCGCCGCGCTTGCCGATACCCATGCCGACGAAGCTGCGGCACGTAAAAAGAAGCGCTGGCGGCTCGGTTTTCTGGGCGCATTCGCGGCGGGCGCGGCGGGCTGGCTGGGCGCGCTGTCGTTCGCGCCGCACGCTATCGCACCGATCACACCGCCGCTCGCGAGCACGTTTGCACCGGAACTGGTGGCGCGCGGCAAGCTGCTCGCGTCGCTCGGCAATTGCGCGGTGTGCCATACCGCGCACAACGGCGTGCCGAACGCCGGCGGCAAACCGCTCGAGACGCCGTTCGGCACGGTGTACAGCACCAACATCACGCCCGACGGCCAGACCGGCATCGGCAACTGGTCGCTGGACGCCTTCATTCGCGCGATGCGGCAAGGCATCAGCCGCGACGGACATCGTCTTTATCCGGTGTTTCCGTACACCTCGTTCCAGAACACCTCCGACGACGACCTGAAGGCGCTTTACGCTTACTTGATGGCGCAAACACCGGTGCGCTCGCGACCGCAGGAAACGAAGCTGGCCTTTCCGTTCAGCGCGCGTCCATTGATGGCCGCGTGGAACGGGTTGTTTCTCGGACGCAGCGCGTTCACCGCGAGCGCCACGCAAAGCGCGCAATGGAATCGCGGCGCGTATCTGGTGAATGGCCTTGGCCATTGCAGCGCGTGCCACACGCCGCGCAATGCATTCGGCGCCGAGAAAACCGGCATGGCGTTCATGGGCGGCGGCATGGCGGAGGGGTGGGAAGCGCCCGCCTTGTCGGCGCTTTCAACCGCGCCGGTGCCATGGAGCGAAGACGAGCTTTACCGCTATCTGCGCGACGGCCACGCGCCGTTGCATGGCGTCGCGGCCGGACCGATGGCGCCGGTGGTCGGCGATCTGGCGGCGCTGCCCGACAGCGATATTCGCGCGATGGCCACGTATCTGGCGTCGCTCAATCCGTTGGAAGCCAACGCCGATCCCGCCGCGGTGGCGCGTCAATATGAGCAGGCCAGCACCGTAACGGGCACGCCTTCAGGCCTGGGCGCGCGGCTCTTCGACGGCGCGTGCGCCGCCTGTCATCACACCGGCAGCGGCCCGCAACTGTTCGGCGCGCACCCGTCGCTCGCGCTCAACACGAACCTGCATAGCGCAACGCCCGATAACCTGATTCGCGTAATACTCGACGGTATCGGCTCGCCTGCACGCCCCGAACTCGGTACGATGCCGGCTTACCGCGACAGTTTCAACGACGCCCAGCTAGCCGAACTCGTTTCGTATCTGCGTCAGCAGTTCGCCGGTGGCAAGCCGGCCTGGCAGGACGTAACGGCAAGCGTCGCCCGGATTCGCGCGACGCCGCGGGCAGAATGACTTGTCAGCCGCTTGAACGCCTGATAACAACCAACCGCAATCCCGCACTATCCATTTGATGACGGAGAAACGCATGACCACGCGCGCAGGATGGATCTCTCGCCTCATGATGCCGACGCTGCTTTCGCTTGCCGCCTTGAGCGCGAGCGCCCAGCAGACCATCAAGATCGGCGAGATCAACAGCTACAAGGCACAGCCCGCCTTTCTCGGGCCTTATAAAAACGGCTGGAATCTTGCGCTCGACCAGGTGAATGCCGCGGGCGGCGTGCTCGGCAAACAGCTCGAAGTGGTATCGCGCGACGACAACGCCAACCCGGGCGACTCGATACGCGTCGCGCAGGAACTGATCGCGCGTGAGCAGGTGCAGCTGCTGTTCGGCGGCTTTCTGTCGAATACCGGCCTCGCGCTCACGGACTTTGCGAAGCAGAAGAAAATTTTCTTCCTCGCCGCCGAGCCGCTGACCGACAAGATCGTCTGGGCCGACGGCAACAAATACACGTACCGTCTGCGTCCGTCCACGTATATGCAGGTGGCGATGCTCGTGCCGGAAGCCGCCAAGCTGAAGAAGAAGCGCTGGGCGCTGGTGTATCCGAACTACGAGTACGGGCAATCGGCGGTGGCGACGTTCAAGAAGCTGCTGAGCGCCGCGCAGCCCGACGTGGAGTTTGTCGCGGAACAGGCCACGCCGCTCGGCAACGTCGACGCGGGGGCGGTGACACAGGCGATCGCCGATGCCAAGCCGGACGCGATTTTCAACGTGCTGTTCGGCGCGGATCTCGGCAAATTCGTGCGTGAGGGCAATACGCGCGGGCTCTTCAAGGATCGCAGCGTGGTGTCGCTGCTGACGGGCGAGCCGGATTATCTCGATCCGCTGGGCGCCGAAGCGCCGGCCGGCTGGATCGTGACCGGCTACCCGTGGTACTCGATCGATACGGCGGCCAACAAGAAGTTCGTCGACGCGTATCAGGCCAAGTATCACGACTATCCGCGGCTGGGTTCGGTGGTGGGGTATTCCGCTTTGATGTCGATTGCAGCCGGGATCAAGAAAGCGGGATCGGTCGATCCGGATAAGCTCGCGGCGGCGTTCAAGGGTCTTGGCGTGGACACGCCATTCGGTCCGATCACTTTCCGGGCGCAGGACAATCAGTCGACCATGGGTGCGTATGTCGGCGTGACGGGTCTGAAGGACGGCAAGGGCGTGATGACGTCCTACCGGTATATCGACGGCGCCAGCGTTCAGCCGTCGGATGCAGAGGTCAAGAAGCTGCGGCCTGCAGAGTAAGGTGCGCTCGCCTGCGGCGCCTGATTCGGCGCGCCGCAGGCGGATCGCAACATGAGCCATGCATGCCGCGTCGCGGCAACTTGCGAGAGGACTACTCCTCCGCGTCGTGCTCGATCACAAACCGCCTCAAATAGGCGAGCACGGCGGCCTCGACCGCGCGATGATCCGCGGTGCTTCTGGACCCGGCATTTTCCTCGTCGCCGAACAAGGTGGAGGGGGCGTTGTGCACGTCCACTTCCTGGCCTTCGCGAAAGATGCGAATCTCGTGAACGTCTCCGGCGTATTCGGCGATCCAATGCACGCCTTCAATATGCGTGCCAGCGCGAACATTAGCTAGCTTCATGGACGTCTCCCGTAGAGCCGGACGACGCGCCGGCCCTTACCCGCACCATACGCCGTCCAGATGGCCGGCGCGAGCCCTGTCGGCGGATTTCCTGAAGTTTCGCTGCGCAATAGAAAAAAGGCAGCACGCGCTGCCTTTTTCCCGGTTCTCCTGCTTGCGACTTACTGCACCGTGGCCAGAACGTCGCCGACCGTCTTGAAGAGGTGCGCGATCTGCTCTTCGTTGATGATGAGCGGCGGCGAGAACGCGAGGATGTCGCCGGTGAAGCGCACCAGCACGCCCGCTTCGAAGCACTTCACGAACGCCTCATAGGCCCGCGCGCCCGGCGCGCCGTCGCGCGATTCGAGCTCCACGCCGGCGATCATGCCGAGGTTGCGCACGTCCTTCACGTGCTTCGCGCCGCGCAGCGAATGGGCGGCGGCTTCGAACTTGGGCGCAAGCGTGGCGGCGCGCTCGAACAGGTTTTCGCGTTGGTACAGGTCGAGCGTGGCAATGGCGGCTGCGACGGCGGCCGGGTGGGCCGAATACGTGTAGCCGTGGAACAGCTCGATTGCGCCCTGCGCGCCGCTGTTGACGATGGTGTCGTGGATCGTGCGGCTGGCGGCCACCGCGCCCATCGGGATCGCGGCGTTGTTGATCGCCTTCGCCATCGTGATCAGGTCCGGCGTCACGCCGAAGTATTCGCTCGCCGTTGCCTTGCCGACGCGGCCGAAACCGGTAATCACTTCGTCGAAAATCAGCAGGATGCCGTGCTTCGTGCAGATCTCGCGCAGCTTCTGCAGATAGCCTTGCGGCGGGATCAGCACGCCCGTCGAGCCGGCCACCGGTTCGACGATCACCGCGGCGATGGTCGACGCGTCGTGCAGCGTGACGATGCGCTCGAGTTCCTCGGCGAGATGCGCGCCCCAAGCCGGCTGGCCCTTCGAGAACGCGTTGTGTTCGAGGTTATGCGTGTGCGGCAGGTGGTCGACCGCCGGGAGCAGCTGGCCGGAGAAGGTCTTGCGGTTCGGCGAGATACCGCCGACCGAGATGCCGCCGAAGCCCACGCCGTGATAGCCGCGCTCGCGGCCGATCAGGCGCGTGCGCTGGCCTTCGCCACGCGCGCGGTGGTAGGCGAGGGCGATTTTCAGCGCGGTGTCGACCGATTCCGAACCCGAGTTCGTGAAGAAGATGCGGTCGAGGCCGTCCGGCATCAGCTCGGCGACTTTCGTAGCCGCTTCGAAGGCGAGCGGGTGGCCCATCTGGAACGTCGGGGCGAAGTCGAGCGTCGAGAGCTGCTCGGTGATCGCGGCGACGATTTCCTCGCGGCCGTGGCCGGCGTTCACGCACCACAGACCCGCGCAGCCGTCGAGCACCTCACGCCCGTCCGAGCTGCGGTAGTACATGCCCTTGGCCGATTCCAGCAGGCGCGGCGCGGCCTTGAACTGGCGGTTGGCGGTGAAGGGCATCCAGAACGACGACAGGTCGTCGATGACGGGGCGTGAAGTCATGGTTATCTCCTCGAAGTGGTCCCCCGATGGAACTTCCTTCGGGGCATAGCCAAAACTGTAGCGTTCGCGGTTTAATGGCGGCATAAACAGTTGACGTAGTGTGGCGCTAACTGTGCTGGTGGATTGGCGCTAACTGTGTCGATGTCCTTCTTCTGACCCCTGGCCATGATTGAACTCCAACTTGAACGCGACCGGCGCGCCGCTCCCACGCTCGTCGAGCAGGTGGTGCAAGGCTTCGCGCACGCCATCGAGGCGCAATCGCTGCGCGCGGGCGCGTTGCTGCCCTCGGTGCGGCAGCTGGCGCAAAGCCACGAGCTGAGCACCTTCACGGTGACCGAGGCCTACAACCGTCTGGTTTCGATGGGGCTGGTGGTGGCGCGGCGCGGGTCCGGCTATCGCGTGGCGGCGCGTGCGCCGTCCGCGCGGGCCGCCGCGACCGACTGGCAGCCGCCGAGCCTGACCGCGACCTGGCTGCTGTCGGACGTATTCGCGGACCATTCCGTGCCGATCAAGGCCGGCGGCGGCTGGTTGCCGAACGAGTGGATTAACGAGACCGGCTTGCAGCACGCGCTGCGCGCGATGAGCCGGGTGCCGGCGGCGCGGCTCGGCGACTACGGGCATCCGTACGGCTTCGCGCCGCTGCGCGAGCGGATTGCCGAGCAGCTCGACCGGCGCGGTTTGCCGGTCGAGGTATCCAACGTCCTGCTCACTCAAGGCGCGACGCAGGGGCTGGATCTGATCGTGCGAACGCTGCTGCGCGCGGGCGATGCGGTGATCGTCGAAGATCCGGGCTACTGCAATCTGCTGCAGATTCTCAAGCTGGCCGGGCTAGTGGTGCACGGCGTGCCGCGCACGCCGGCGGGCATCGACACGGACGTGCTCGAAACGCTGGTCGCGCAGCACAAGCCGAAGGCGATCTTCGTCAACACCACGCTGCAGAATCCGACCGGCGCGACCTTCGGCATGTCGGCGGCGTTCCGCTTGCTGCAGATCGCGGAGCGGCACCGCATGTGGGTGATCGAAGACGACGTGAGCCGTGAACTCGCGCCGTCCGGCGCGCCGCTGTTCGCGGCCATGGAAGGCTTGCAGCGCGTGCTGTACGTAGGCGGTTTTTCGAAGACGGTGACGCCGGGGCTGCGCTGCGGCTACGTGGTCGCCGAGCGCGCGGTGCTGCGCGAACTGGCGCGCACGAAGATGGCGGTGGGTTTGACGTCGTCGGAAGCGATCGAGCGGATCGTCGACAAGGTGCTGCTGGAGGGGCGCTACGCGCGTCACGTGGAGGCCGTCAACGAGCGCCTCAAACTCGCGCACGCGACGGTCGAGGAGCGGCTCGATTCGCTCGGCCTCGAGCTGTTTCACCGGCCGCGCGCCGGGCTGTTCCTGTGGGCGCGCTTGGCCGTAGAGCCTGAGCGGGCCGGTGAAGTCGCGACGGCCGCGCTCACGCATGGCATCTGGCTTGCGCCCGGTTCCTACTTCCGTCCCGACGACGCGCCGAGTGCCTGGTTCCGCTTCAACGCGCCGTACTCGACTGACGACGCATTGTGGCGCTTCATCGAGCGAGTCGGGCAGGGTGTGTTGTAGCCGGGCTCAGGCAAGCTCAAGCCGCCGCGCCGAGCAGTTTCAGCGCGATCGGATAAAGCGAAAATACCAGCAGCAGCGCCATTGCCACATTGAAGATGCGCAGCCGCTTCGGGTCCGACAGCACCTGCCGCATAGCGGTGCCGAAACCCGCCCACAGGCAGATGCACGGAAAGCCGATCACGTAGAAGATCACCGCCATCGCAATGGCGTTCATGCTGTAACTCTCGCTGAGGTGGATCGTAGTGGCGGCGGTCAGCACCATCATCCATGCCTTCGGGTTGACCCATTGGAACGCGATGGCTTCATGAAACTTCATGGGCCGGCGGTCGCCTTTCTTCACCTTCAATTCGCCCGACGTGCCGATTTTCCACGCGAGATACAGCAGATACGCGACGCTCGCGACCTCCAGCACCGTGTACAGCACGGGGAAATGAACGAAGGCTTCGCCCAGGCCGATCCCCACCGACAGCATCAACAGCACGACTCCGGCGCTAATGCCGGACAAATGCGGCAGCGTGCGGCGAAAGCCGAAATTGACCCCCGAGGCCAGCAGCATCGTATTGTTCGGACCGGGCGTGATGGTGGTGACGAGCGCGAACAGAATGCCGGCCGGCAGCGCGCTGAGGCTGAGATAAGACATGGAGGGCTCCGGTGTCGGTGACTAGGACATGGGAGCATTCTAGCGAGAGTGTCCGGTACAGTACCTGTACGGTTTGTGAGATGGTGTCCGGTACGGAGGCGGGTGACTTCTGGGATCGGGCTGCCGCGTGCTGACTCAGGTGTTGTCCTGGTTTTGAGCGGCCTTCGCGATGGTGCGACAATCGAAGCAGGACATGGTATCCCCGGACGCTGTACGCCGACGGTCCGCTCAATCTGAAAGGACAAGAACATGCGTCGATATCTCTATCTCGCGGCATTGCCCGCTTCGTTCGTTGCCGGCATGCTTGCATCCCATCTGGGCACACTGCCGCGGGCCCAGGCCGCCGACGCGCCGCTCACGGCGCAGATCATCGACCTGGCAGCCCTAACCGATGCCGATATTGGCGCCGTGGTTCCGAACATGGGCACCTTGCGATCGAAAGGTTTGGTGATCACGCCGAGCGGAACCCTCGCCGTGCAAACGGGCAACGTACCGAAACATACGCATCAAGGTTCTGACGAAATCCAGTACGTGATTTCCGGAAGCGGCACTTTCTGGCTCGGTAACGAGCAGCGTCAGATTCACGCCGGCGACCTGATCATTGTCCCAAAGGGAACGGTGCACGCGGGGTCCATGGCGGATAACGGGGAACTCAAACTCCTTGCGATCAAGCTGCCGCCGCAGGCCCCTGGCGACACGCAGATGGTTCCCTGACGTCCCTGTCATGTCGCCTGACGATGTGGTCCGCGGCAACTTTCGCCATGACGCCGTGCCGGTTGACCTCGCGCCTAATACTGTTGATAAACGATGCCGAGTATCTGCGCCTCGTCGTCGAACACGTCGATCGTATCGGTCAATGCGGTAAGTGGTCCTGCATTGTTGACGAATAGCGCGACCGTCAGGCTGCGGCCGCTCTTCGCATCGACGTAACCTGCCATCGACATCGCGACCATTTCGCCGTCGCTGATCGTCGCGCCGCTCTTCACGGAAATGTGCTGCTTGCCGACGACGTTCGTGCCGACCGCGGCCAGCGAACCGTCCGTACCCAGCACGGGGAGCGCGGCGCGATAGACGGCGTAGGTCGGACGATGACTCATCTGCTCGAGCATGGCCGCCGTGGTGCGTGCCGTCGCGCGGCTGTCCGGTGTGCCGCTGCCGTTGGTCGGAAAATCGAATCCGGCCGGATCGAGGCCATAGTCTTGAGTCAGGACGCTGCGCTCGACAGCCAAGGCATCGGTCACCGTTCGCGCACCCTGGCTGAGCCCCAGGTGCATCAGGCTCAGATTGGCGCCGGTATTCAAACTGACTTTGAGAATCAGCTTCGCATACTCCGAGTAGGGCGGTGACGTGAAGCTCGCCACTTGCGTGGCAGGCGTGTAAGCACTCGCCGCCGGCAGTTTGCCCGAGGGATTCGCGGCCACGGGCGGCGCGCTGACTGTCACGCCGGCGCGCGTCAACGCGTCGATGAAAGCTGTCCGCGCGAACGAGGGCGGATCTTCGACGCGCAGAATGTTGACGTAGATGTTGTTGCCGATGAGCGCCGCCTGATAGCCGAGTGGAATCGATGCGGGTGCCGCGAGGCTTTCCGTGCTCGATAGCGTGCCGCTGCAATTGGGTGCGGCGAGACAACTGAGGCTGCCGCTGCCAAGTGCGTCGCCCGACACCATGATGTCCGCCGCGGTGCCGGTTGTGGCCGTGGACGAGGTACCCTGCATCGTGAACGCGCTCGTTTTTGGCCGCCAGTCGAGCATGCCCGGTTGGCCGATGGCGGCGCCGGGCAATAGCGTGACATCGATCACGTTCTCGTTGATCAGCATCGGCGAGATCAGCACGTTGCCGTTGGGTACGCGAAAACTGTCGAACAGCCGGTCGTCGATCACGACGTCGCCAGTTATCTTTTGAATTCCTGCTGCCCGCACCTGGGTGGCCAGGCTATTCACCGCGGTCAACGGATCTTCAGGCGTCAGGATCGCGCCGTTGAAACCGCGTGCTTCGTTATGGTCGAAGTCGGTGAAGTCGAGCGTGCCGTCGGGTTTCTGGCGGCCGCCGAACACGAGATCGCCCGCGGCCTTGACGATCAGATCGCCGTTCAGCGTGCCTGTGGCATCGACGGTGCCGTTGCGGTACATCGCGGTGTTGAACCGGTAGCCCGGTCCCAGTGCATTGAGCGCGGTGCCGACCGAAAAGATCTTGCGGACCGAACCGGTCAGGGAAAGCGTATCGGGCTGAATCGAATACAGCACCTCGCCCGTGTTCGCGTCCATCACCACCATCGACCATTTCGACTGTGCGCTCACATAGCGCGGCTTGTTCATGATGGCCACGATCGGGTCCGACGCCGAGACGGTGCCGCCGCACGCCGCGAGGAGGCCCGCATAGGCCGCGATCAGTGTGGTGACCAACCCCGTCCGGATAGAGAGGAGGCCTGTCGATTTACGCAAGCGTGGTGGCATGGTCGCTCACTATCGGAATTCAGAGACGGGGCTGCAACTTCGCATTGTGTCGAACCCCGCATCTGAAAGAAGTGCCCGTTTTACTGGAGTTTCCAGAGCAAAGCGGCGATGGCTCCTTCGTCCTGAAACACGGGCAGCACATCGTTGATGCCGGTGATAGGTACATTGGCCACTGCCATCATGAACACGAGGTGGCGCCCGCTTTTCGAGGTCAGATAGCCGGCCAGCGCCTGACTTTCCAGTGTCAGCGGCGAGGGGCTGACAAAGGTGCCTGTCTTCGCATGCACTTGCCCTTTGGCGCCGGCAAGCGTCGGATCCGCCGTAAAGTCGGTGACAAAGGCGAGCGACCCGTCGACGCCCAGCACCGGCAGCGCATCCAGGTAAGCGGAATAGGTGGACCTCTTGCTCATGCCGGCGAGCAGTGTCGTGACCGCCTGCGGCGTGCCGGTGGTGTCGCCGCCGCCGCTGCCGTCGATGAAATGCAACTGGTCCGCGGAGATCTGAAACTGCGTCGACAACGCGTTCTGTTCCGCGGCAAGCGCGCCGGCCATTGTGGTCGATCCGTTCGCGGCGAGACCGAACAGCATCAGGCTCGTATCGGCGCCGAGGTTGTAGCTGACCTTCTGAATCAGCTTCGCATAATCAGCATACGGTTGCGATACGAGCTGCGCGACCTGTGCGCTCGCTGCGTACGAACCCGGCACCGGCAGCAGTTGCGTGGGATTGCTTTCGAGCGGCGCGGCCGCCACCGTCACACCCGCTCGCTCGAGCGCCTCGATCAGCACGGTGCGCGCATAGTTGGATGGATTGGTAATACGGAACGTGCGGATCAGCGGATATTGATTCGTCAACGGCGGCACGAAACCGGCGGGCAGATCGCCCGACACGGTGCCGATGCAGGCGGCCGCGCCAATGCAGGTGGGTAGCTCCGGCGTCAGATCCAGCTCGAATGGCGCGTTTGCGGCGGCCATCTGCAGCGTCGATTGCACGCCGAAGGCGGCCGATTTCGGTCGCCAGTCCACTGACGCGGCGCCGCTCGGAGTGCCTGGATTGACGATGACGTCGACGACGTCGTCATTGACGAAGATCGGTTTCGCGTTGAACTCCTCGCGAAAATCGAAGGGCTGAAAGAGCCGGTCGTCGATCACGACTTCACCGGTCACTTTCCTGATGCCCGCCGCGGCGATCTGCGCGGCAAGCGAGTTGTAGCCCGCGAGCGGATCGGGGGTGGTCAGCACGGCATTTTGCAGCGCGTTGGCCTCGTTGTGATCGAAGTTGCTGATGGCGAGCGAGCCGTCGGGATTGGTGCGGCCGCCCATGCTCAGGTCGCCGCTTGCGACCAGAATCAGATCGCCGTTGAGCGTGCCGGATGCGTCCACCGCGCCTTGCCGGTAGACCGGAGTGATGAAGCGATGGTCAGGGCCTAACTGATTCAGCGCCATGGCGACCGAAAAGAGCTTGCGGACCGAGGCGATCAGCGTGGGCTTCGCGGCGTTCAACGAATAGATCACGTTGCCGCTATCCAGATCGACAACCTGCAGGGCCCACGTGGCGTTGCTGTAGGGCGGCTTCTGCATGACGCTGGCAATTTCCGGCGGTACCGGCAGAGGTGTTGGGCCGGAATCGATGTCTCCGCAGGCGGCGAGCGCCACCATGGCGGATACAAGGCCGATACGTGTCCAGTGATACGCAGCGCGCGGGGCCATCGCAGGTCTCGATCGTTATTCAAGCCTATGGCCGGTGCGATTGGTGCGCGGCATCATTTCCCTGCGATGCATCGCGCCGAAAATGACCGACGGTGCCCGGAATATAGGCGATGACCGGTGCGAAGGCAATCTGCGAGGCAGCCTGAAGTCTGTCTCCTGCGGACACGGCCGCCTCGTGCGTCCGCGACGTGTTTTCCCGGGCGGATAGCCGTCCCCCCGCGGTTTATCCACATTTGAGAACAATCCTCTGCACGCGCGGGGCTTATTCTCGAGGGGCCGCCTTTTTAGACTGTCGTTACTGAGTCGCGAACAGGGCTGTTCGCGGCAGAACGAAGCAAAGTCTGGAGGTAGTCATCATGAAGTCTCTTATTCAAGCTGTTGTCGTTGCCGCTGCCCTTGCAGCGCCGGTTGCCGTGTTTGCCCAATCGAACCAACCCGTTACCCGCGCCCAAGTGCGCGCGGAGTTGATCGAGCTCGAAAAGGCCGGCTATAACCCGTCTCACGGGGAAGATCCGTATTATCCGGCCGACATTCAGGCTGCGGAAGCCAAGGTGGCGGCTCAGCACGCCGCGACTGGTTTCGGCGGCGCGGTGAGCGGCTCGTCTGAAACGGGGCGTCCGGCCGTGTCGCAAGCGGATTGGAGCGCGATGTACAGCCATCCGTGATGTAACGGAGGGATGCGAGTTGGCCTGTTGCTGGTTGTACAGGTACTAGCTGCGTTGCCGTAATGGCCCGACCGTCTCCAGCGCGGACGTAATAAAGCGCTTCACCGCCCTGGACTGCTCGCGCGTGCGATACACCAGGGCGAGTTGAACCTCTTCGCTGAAATCCCTGATATTCAGGCACACCACACCGGGTTGCTGGAAGACGCGAATGGATTCCGGGGCGACGACAATGCCGTACCCGGAAGCCGCCAGGCTGACGGCGGAGATAAAGTCGTTGACGCGGTATTCAGATGAGATGACGAACCCACCCGCGGCGGAGAGGCGAGCAAGCGTTGCGGAGAATCCCTCCGTCTCATTGAACTGCGGCACGATGAATGTCTGGCCGCCAAGGTCCGCTGCGCGCAGATTCCGCTTGCCGGCCAGCGGATGGTTTTCGGACATCGCCACCAGCAGCTTTTCGCTGTGTATCACGGAAGCGCTTATCCCTGAGGCGTACTGCCTTCTCGAACGTACGATGCCTACGTCTATCTCTCCACTGGCGATCGCTTCCAGCTGACGAGGCGTTGCCATTGCGAGCACATTGAGCTTGACGTCTTGATGGTCGCACCGAAATGCGCTCAGCATTTGCGACATGATTCCGGTGGTGACGCCCGAAGCGACGAATCCGAGCCTGACGATGCCATAAATGCCCTGGGCTGCCAGCTTGCCCACTTCTTCGGCGCGTTCCACATGCCGAAGCGCGGCGACTGCCTCTTCATAAAACAGGAGCCCCGCATCGGTCAGCGTGACCGGCTGTCTGTTTTTTCGATTGATCAGCTTCGCCCCGACTTGCCGTTCCAGGCGCTGGATCTGGGTGCTTACCGCGGACTGCGCGACGCCTAGCCGATCGGCGGCCCGGCTGAAGTGAAGG
The DNA here is from genome assembly GCA_036383775.1 of Paraburkholderia sp. Lineage (GTDB taxonomy): Bacteria > Pseudomonadota > Gammaproteobacteria > Burkholderiales > Burkholderiaceae > Paraburkholderia. The sequence continues at coordinate 27,432 of DASVNP010000291.1, forward strand.
TCTTCGACGACCGTGATGAAGAATTTCAGTTGCCTGGATTCGATCATTTTTTGATCTCAAATCTCGAACAAAAAATCAGGATACGTATCTGGATGATATCAGTGTTCTGCAGTCAAATTGAGTCTCCTGTTATCGGAGACCTGCCATGAACGCATCCGCCGAAGCCCGCCACCTGTCTACGCCGAGCACGCCTGGTTTCTCCGTGTCTTCGCGCTCGGACCATCACCGTATCGTCCATGTGACCTTGGATCGCACGGCGCTCGCTCGCTTTCTCGATGACGTGCGCCACATCGACGTCCAGAATCTGGAATATGTGCCGTTCATGCGGTTTCACCTGGCCGAAATCCTTGTCTGTCACCTCGGGCGAGAGTTTGCGGCCACGCTCGTTGAAACCTTGAAGGACCGCAAGCACGGCGGGCTAACGCTCGGTGTGCAAGGCATCACGGAAGATGCGGACGACTTCGTGCGATTCGGCACGGCAGTGGGCCACATTCTCGGACCGAGCAATCACGACTCCATGTCCGGCACGTTCTACGCGCGTTTCAATGTCAAGCACACGGACTCGAGTGATTCGTATCTCCGGCAGGCCTATCGGTTATTTACCATGCACACGGACGGTACTTTCGTTACCGAGGCGACCGACTGGCTCCTGATGATGAAGTTCGCCGAGAAAAACGCGAAGGGTGGCGAATCGCGGTTTCTTCATCTCGACGATTGGGAGGAGATCGACCAGTTCAGGACCCATTCGCTCGGGACTCAACCGTTTCTCTACAAGGCGCCCGGTTCAAAGAACGTCAGCGACAGGGTCGAGCGGCCGGTGTTCTTTGAAAGCGAGTTCGGCTTGTCGATGTCGTTCATCGATCAATTTGTTCAGCCCCAAAACAATGCGGAAGCCGCGTATCTGTATGCGCTCTCGAACTCCATGGAGAATTCGTCGGGAACGAAAGAAGTGACGCTGCCGGTGGGTGATCTGGTCATCCTGAACAATTACTTCTATCTGCACGGCCGCGCTCCATTTGTGGAAAACGAAGGATTGCAAAGGGAATTGATGCGGCAACGGGGAACATTCGAGCGTTGACCGGTGTGAAGGCGGGCCTGCGGTCCGCTCTTGCGCAATCGAGCCACGTTGCAACTATCTATCTAGAAGAAGTACTGCTGGAGCCGACATGTCCACATCTCCCACGCCGGTGCGCGTCTCTGCCACCGTCGCGCATCGTGAAGCATCGAAAGCCGCCTATGGCCGTCGGGACGGCGTTCCATCGAGGTTGCAGCAGATCCTGTCGATTGACGACTTTGAGCAAGCCGCACGCGGGCATCTACCGCGTCCTCTCTTCGGGTACATATTGGGGGCAGCGGAAGACAACGTATCGCTTCGCGCCAACCGCAGCGCTTTCGATCAGTACCGCTTCAGATCGCGCGTGATGGTCGATGTCTCTGCGAGGGAGCAGACCACGACGCTTTTTGGCCGGACTTATGCTTCGCCGTTTGGGATCGCGCCTGTCGGCATTAGCGCAATCTCGGCTTACAGGGGCGATATCGTGCTCGCGAGAGCGGCATCGCAAGCTGGGATTCCGGCAATCATGAGTGGCACGTCGCTGATTTCGATGGAGGAGGTTCACGAGGCCGCTCCTGGCACATGGTTTCAGGTCTATATGCCGGGGCGCGCGGGGATGCTGGAGCCGCTTATCGAACGAATTGCCAAGGCCGGCTTCGAAACTTTGGTCGTCACGGTCGACATCCCTGTCTGGGCCAATCGCGAGAACAATGTGAAAACGGGATTTTCCATGCCGCTGCGGCCTTCGTTCCGCCTTGCTCTCGACGGATTGATGCGCCCGCGATGGCTGTTCGGCACTTTCCTGAAGACGCTGGCGCTACACGGAATGCCTCATTTCGAGAACTCTTTCGCTCAGAGAGGGGCGCCGATGTTATCCGGATCGGCAATTCGCGACACAACAGGCCGGGATCATCTGAACTGGAGTCACATCGAGCTGATTCGCAGTCGATGGCACGGCAAGCTGGTCATCAAAGGCATCCTTCACGAAGACGATGCGCGCCGCGCGGTCGCCGCGGGCGCGGACGGCATCATCGTTTCCAATCACGGCGGGCGGCAGCTTGATGGTGCACAGGCGCCCTTGCTGATGCTGCCTCGTATTGTCGAGGCCGTTGGGCATCAAGCCACAGTCATGCTGGACGGTGGTATACGCCGTGGCACCGATGTGATCAAGGCGCTCGCCTTGGGTGCGCAGTTTGTTTTCGCGGGGCGTCCGTTCATGTATGCGGCCGCAGTTGGCGGCGAGCAAGGCGTGAGCCACGCGATATCGCTGCTGCGCGATGAGGTCGATCGGGACATGGCGATGCTCGGTGTCAGGTCGATCGCGGAGGTGACGGGCGAGTGCTTCGCCTGACATCTCGTCGCGGCGATGCGAATTGCGACCAGCGCATCGGCGTCGAACTGCGTGGTAGGGGAAAAAGTCAATTCCATTGAAATTCGGCTAAGGCACTTCCACAGGGAAGGTCCAGCATAGCAGTCCTCCGATTGTCAAGGAGACGTTGCATGACCGCATGTTGCCCGGCATCGAGCCGCAATCCCGCTTTTGACGCACCTCATGTTGGCGACCCGCTCGACGTTGCTTTCGACGCCGGCGTCAACCTCGCCTATGCGATCGCGGCGCCGACCGTGCCGCCGAAGCTCACCGAACATTCGCGCCGCATGGCCCAGCGCATCTATCGTGTCGCGGAACGCGTGTATTGCGCGGTCGGGTATGCGCTCGCAAACATCATCTTCGTGGTCGGCGACGACGGCATCGTGGTGATCGACGTGACCGAGGCGGTTACGCCTGCGCAGCGCATCTATGAGGACTTCTGTGCAATCGATCCGCGTCATCGCGAACTGCCGGTGAAGGCGGTCGTCTACACGCACAATCATACGGATCACACGGGCGGTGTCCGCGCGTTCGTCGACGAAGCCGCGCTCGAGGAAGGCCGCGTCGAGATCATCGCGCATCGCTCGCTGATGGATATCGTAATCAACAACGCGAACCTGGTGGGCCCGATTCTCGGTACGCGCTCCGCCTACAGCTTCGGCGCGCTTCTGCCCCCCGGCGCGACCGGCAAGGTCAACGCGGGAATTGGACCGGTGCTCGTCTCCGAACCGGCAACGTTTTTCGCGCCAACCCGCGTGTTCGACGACCGGCTCGATATCGTGCTGGCGGGCGTGCGCTTCGAGTTCCGTTATGCGCCGTCGGAGGCCGACGACGAGATCGTGATGTGGCTGCCGGAGCTCAGCGTGTTGTTGTCGGCGGAAGTGATCCAGGGCGAGTGCCTCGCGAATGTGCACACGCTGCGCGGCACGCGTTATCGCGATCCGGTGCGCTGGTATCAGACCATCGACATGATGCGCGGCTTCAAGGCCGCGCATATGGTGCCGGCGCACGGCCGCCCGGTGTCGGGCGCGGCGGCGGTGGAAGACGTGTTGTCCGTCTATCGCGACGCGATTCAGTTCATCCACGATCAGGCGATCCGCCATATTAATCTTGGCATGACACCGGACGAACTCGCCGAAGCGATTCCCGCGTTGCCGCCGCATCTCGCGGAGCATCCCTGGCTCGGCGAGTACTACGGCACGGTCAAGCATTCCGTGCGGCAGGTCTATGCGGGGCAACTGGGCTGGTTCGACGGCGACCCAGCGTCGCTCGATCCTTTGCCGCGACGTGAGCGCGCGCGCCGCATGGTCGACATGATGGGGGGCGCAGGCGTCGTGCAGAAAGCGGCGCAAGCGGCACTGGACCAGGAAGACTGGCGCTGGGCCGCCGAGCTGACGTCCCTGCTGGTCCGCCTCGATGCCGACGACGTCGCGGCCCGCGGCATCAAGGCCACGGCGCTGCGTGAACTGGGCTATCGCACCGTGAATACCAATTGGCGCAACTGGTACCTGAGCGCGGCGCGTGAACTGGAGCGGGACTACGACGATCTGCCGTTCAGGGGGAGTGCGGCTTTGGCTTCGCCGGACGTGCTGCGTGCGCAGCCGTTGCGCAATCTGTTTCAGGGTTTCAGCATGCGCGTCGATCCAGTGCGTTGCGCCAATGTCCAGATGACGCTGACCTTCAGGATCAGCGATCGCGAGGAAGCGTACGGGCTCGAGTTGCGGCGCGGCGTGCTGCGGATTCACGAGCGCCAACCCGAGGCCACCGATATCCAGCTCGCGCTCGACGCCGCCACGCTCTACTCGTTGCTGGGCGACATGGCGAACCAGTTGCCGGCAAGCCTCGCGAATGGGAGCGTCGCTCTCGAACAGGGCACGCTCGTGCAGCTGCGTGCTTTCTTCGACTGTTTTGACCGGCCCCCGCAACGCATGCCTGCACTCGCTAGCCGCTAAAGCGCGATCGAGAGGCTTGGGAGATAAAGATGGAGAAGATCTGGCTGAAATCGTACCCGCGGTGCGTCACCGCGAATTCGCCGGTCGCAACGGCGTTCGGCGGCACGGTCGGCTTGCCGCTGCCGTCCACCGAGGTGTCGATTCGCGATGAAGCGGACAGAGCAATTGAAAGCGCACGCGGCGCGGCGGCACGATTCGGCTCTGCTGCGCTCTACGAAGGCTGGAAAAGCCGAACGGCAAAGTGGACTCCAATCCCACTTTGCCGCTCGGCTTTGCCACGTCACACCGCTGGCCGTCGATTAACCCTTCGTGTGCTCAGTCGAGAGCCAGCCGCCGCTCACGCCAATCTCTCCGATCTGCTTGGCCACTGCGTCGGCGAGGCGCTTCGCGTCCGATGAAACGCCGGCCCGCTTGGTTTCGGATACGGCGTGCAAGCCGCCGCCCACTGCCGCCGCGGTCGCAATGCCGCCGGCAGCCGCGCCCACGCCGGCAGTTTCGGCCATGCCAGGCGCTTTGCCGCTATCCGCATTGGCGGTGAAGGTTTGCACCAGTCGCGGCGTGCCGCCCGCTGGTTTGTACAGAATCTGTACCGACGAACTCACCTGGCTCTTGCCCGCGCCGAGACCGATCAGGATGCGGCGGCGGCGATTGCCCGAGTCGATCGTGTCGAAGCTGCCTTGCACGAGCAGCACGTTCTGGTCGGCGGGCGCGGGAACGTCCGAGCGAATCGCACGCAGACCCATCGATTGAAGTTGATGCACGATTTCATCGGCGACCTGCTCGCGTACCTTGTCCGCATCCGCGACCTGCTGTTGCGCCGCCGATGAACCGTCGAGATGGGTCTTCATCTTCTGCAGCATGCCGCCGTCCAGTTTGACTTCATCCGGATTGGCGTCGAAGGTGTACACGTAAATATTGTCCGGCCGCACCTGGACCGGCGCGCTCGCCTCGGTTGCGTTCTTGATGCTGCTGCCGGCGCAGCCGGTCAACAGCGCGCTGCCGCATACCATCGTCACGCAAAGAATACGGGCTGCATTCTGTTTGAATAGTTTCACTGTGTTCAACATGATCATCCTGTCGTCGGCGCGTAGGGCCGGTATGTTCGAACGGTTCTTCCGATGATCGGGCAACCGTAGGATCGTTGATCATCGGCGAAACGCATCGCACCTGAAGCACCCTTGATCTCATGCGTCGTGTTTCATACGCACCGGCAGCGAAACGAAGTATGGGGGAGTCCCTTTCCGAACTCCATTCAACAATTATTTCGCGCGATGTCACGGTGCGGTGCGCCGTCGCGTGGGCCTTTCGTGCGTGACGAAAGCGTTCGAACCGGCAAGGAAAGCGAGCGCGTACGGAGGAGGATCGACCTCACCGGCGTAGTGTGAAGTCGTGAAACGGTGTGCCCAGATCAACGGGCATTCGGTATCAGCGCAAGATGAGCTGGCTGAGGCAGGTCAGGACGAGGATCAATAGGGCGGCGGCAACAGCCACATTCAGCGGATAGCTCATATGTCACCAGGGCACAGCGTTGCAGTGCTCTCATCCTAATCACCTGACAGAAGATGAAAAGTGGCCAAACCGGCGGCTATGTGGGCAAGCTAACGTAGCGCGCTGAACGGCGGCGTGGGTCGTTGACGGGAGCGCTTCCAATCGTGGGTGCGAGCGTGGGCGTTGCCGAATCGCTATCGACAGGCGGGACAAACGTCTGCGTCAGCCGTGCACGAGCGTGCGTGCAGAGGCGATTTCACGGCGCGGTTTGCGCCGCGAGATCGTAGCGTGAGGACTTACTGCGGCTGAGACGGCGGCTGCATGCCGTGCGGCAGCTTGTTCGCCGCCGCGAGATCTTCGGAAAGACTGGTGCGCAGTGTGGCGATCGCCTGGTCGGGATTGGCGGGCTTCAACTGCTCGCGAGCCAGTGCGTCGTAGACGTAGTGACGCAGCATGGGATCCTGCGTTTTGTTCAATACCTCGTGATACACGGCAATAATCTCGCTTTCACGCCCGCTCATGGCATACAGGCGGCGCAACTGCTCCAGATCGTTGACGACTGCGAAGCCGGGACCCATTGGGCCCATTGGACCCATCCGGTCATGAAGCGCAGGTGGGCCGTCGCTATGCTGCGGCTCGCCATGCGTGCGCGCGGCCGCGGGTGGCGGCGGCGCTTCCTGTGCAAACGCGGCCGTCGCGGCCATGGTCAGAACGGTGCACAGCACCGTGCTCAATATTGCTCTTGTCATGATTTCGCTCCCATCGAAACAGCGCTGGCGCCACCGTGCGCCAGCCCAAGCACAACGATAGTCGACACGCCGGTTTGCGGGGTTACTGATGCTGTTTCGTAACTTACCGAGTCTTGCGTGCGGTGCCGCTGGGCGCGCCCACTGGCGCAATGCGCCCGGATAGCGCATGATTGATCCGATGTGCCGTCCGACCCCACAACCAGCCGGACTCCGCGGGATGGACAGCGCAAGCGAGGCCGCCAGCGCATGCGTCACGGCAACGTCACGCGTCGTTGCACTGCCGGCAAGTATTCAACCGTTAAGGAGGATGTCGCATGAACCGACCTGACGCCGCCAATCCGTTTGGCGATTTCACCAAAATGCTGGAGCAGTTCAAGCTCCCCGGCTTCGACGTACCCGCCATCATGGAAGCGCGACGCAAGGACATGGAAGCACTGGTTCAGGCGAATCAGACGGCTTTCCAGGGCATGCAGTCGCTGGCGCAGAAACAGGCCGATATGTTGCGCGCGACCCTTGGCGAATTGCAGTCGCTGACAGGGCAATTGTCGGCGGGCGGCACGGCGCCTACGGCGAAATCCGCTGAGCTGATCCAGCAGAGTTTGCATAAGGCGCTGGCCGATATGCAGCAGTTGGCGCAAGCGGCTTATCAGACGCAAGCCGAGTCGTATGCGGTGATCGCAAAACGCGTAGAAGAAAATGTCCAGGAGCTTAAATCGCTCCTGCAACAGCAGAAGAAATAACGGGTGCTGACGTATCGAATCGTTCGATTCGAGCCAAGCATACGTTCGTTTGGAATACCGATGCCGCGAATGATAATGGAATCATTCGCGGCATTTTTTATCGCGCGAATCGCATTCGCGTCGCCCGTTTCTCTTCACACGAATAACGCGCTTGGTGCGCCTTATTATCAGAGGAAAACCCTCTTTCTCTGCGATGTTTTCAGCAATTGCTTACATTGGCCGCGCAATGCGGCACGCTTAAAAAATTTTTGGTTGTGGTCTCAACAATTTGCACGGTTGTTCGCTTTAAACGAGCCGTGTAGCAAAAACCTGCTCTCAAGCGGCGTCCTTTGGCGATCTGGTCCTCAAATATCAAACAGATTCGAACGGCCGCACGCCGAATAATGGTTTAAATCGTTGCGCAAACGATTGCCACGCTTCGTCGCGGCCACTAAAGTTTGGCGCCGCCACTCCGTAGACGCATTCACGTAGCCCAGCCAGCGTGAATGCCGTACCTGCTCCACCGGTCAGGCGTGCGCCCCTAATTCTGCGTTCGTGATCGGCTCGAGGCCGGATCACGAGCGGTTCACCTCGAAGGAATTCTCTTGAAACCGACGCTTTATACAGGCATGGCCCGTGCCATGCTCGGGGCAAGCTGCGCGCTGTCGTTTGCCGCTCACGCGACACTCGGCCAGAACGCCAGCACTGTCGACAGTGATCAACTCCGCTTGCACGCAGTCGCACACACGGCAAATACGCAAAGCGCGTATTCGGTACACCTGATGACCCTGCCGTCCGGCACGCAGGTTCGCGAGTACGTCGCGCCTAACGGCATCGTGTTCGGTGTCGCGTGGGAAGGCCCGACGCTGCCCGATCTGAAATCCATGCTCGGCGTTTCGTTCGATGCGTACGTCGCCGCTGTGGCGACGCGCCGCGGCACGCCGCTCGCGGTCTCGAGCAACGACCTGGTGGTCTACTCCGGCGGGCATCTGCGCGCGTTCTCCGGTCATGCCTATTTGCCGCAAGCGGTGCCAGCGGGCGTCGATGCCGGCGTCATTCAATAACGGAGCGGATCATGCGTTATATCTCTTCGTTCAAGACCCTGCTGGGCGCGGCGCTGCTCGCGTTGCTGATCAGCGCCTGCGGCGGCGGCGGGGGCGGCGGCTCGAGCGGTTCCAGCAGTGCGGCCAACTCCAGCAACTCCACCGGAGCCGCGGCCGGCCCCACGGTGACGAATACGGCGCCTTCGACGCAGGCGTTAGCCGCGAACGCGGTGCGCGTGACGGTCGACTCCGGTGTGAGCGACGTGCCGAACATGCCGTTCGTCAGCATCACGATTTGCGCGCCGGGCACCACGCAGTGCCAAACCATCGATCACGTGCTCGTGGATACCGGCTCGTGGGGCGTGCGCGTGTTTGCGTCGCAACTGCCCGCTTCGATGACGCTGCCGCAACAGAAGGACGCTTCGGGCAATCAGGTGGCTGAATGCATGCAGTTCTTCGACGGCTACACGTGGGGGCCGGTGAAGCTCGCCGATTTGCAGATTGCCGGTGAAAAGGCGGCCTCGCTGCCGATTCAGGTGATCGACCCGAACTACGCGTCGCTGCCGTCGGATTGCGCGAGCGTCGGCGCGTCGCGCAACACGCCGGGCGCGCTGCAGGCCAACGGCATTCTCGGGATCGGGGTGTTCAAGCACGACTGCGGCGCGAATTGCGTGCAGCAGGCGCTGGCCGGCACGTACTACGGTTGCAACGGTACGCCGTGTACGTCGATCCCCATGGCTGAGTCGCTTCAGGTCGCCAATCCGATTCCGTACTTCACTACCGATAACAACGGTTCGATGCTGAGCCTGCCGACGGTATCTGGTGGTGCGCAGTCCGTCACCGGGCAACTGGTGTTCGGCATCGGCACGCAGGCCAATAATTCGCTGGGCAGCGCGCAGGTGATCGGCGTGAGCCCGTCGAACGGGACCTTCACGACGGTGCAAAACGGCACCACGTATGCGAGCAGTATTCTGGACAGCGGCTCGACCGGCCTGTTCTTCCAGACCAGTGCCTTGCCCGTATGCTCCAGTCCGAACAGTGCGTACTACTGCCCAGTTTCCACCCAGCAACTCAGTGCCATGATCCAGGGGGCGAACGGAACGACGAGCGCCGTGAACTTCAGTGTCGGCAACGCCTCGGCGATCTCGCAGACGTACAGTGGCGATTCCGCGCTGCCATTGCTGGCGGGACCGGCTTTCGTCAAGTCGTCGATATTCGACTGGGGATTGCCGTTCTTCTATGGCCGCAACGTGTATGCCGCTGTCGAGCAGCAGTCGACGCCGGGCGGCACGGGACCTTACGTCGCCTATTGAGTTTCAGCAGCAACCACGCGTGCGTGATGTGAAAACGGGCCGCGCCGGAACATGTTCCGGCGCGGCCCGTTTGCTAATGTGGCGCGGTTTCCTGCCTAGATTCTGTCGAGACCGTTCAACAACTTCAGGACGCCTTGGCCAAACGCTTCCGGCCGTCCGTTGAAAATGCGCTCGACTGCTTTTTCGTCGATCAAACGTTGACGCAGCGCCTCGCGCTCTTCGTGTTGCTCGGCGAGGCGCACGGCGGCCCGAATGTATTCGCCGGTCGAGTGAGCCGTTAGCCACGAGGGCAGGCCCGCGCGCTCGAACAGGCCGCTGTCTATATGCTCGAAGACCTCTCGTCCGCACAGGTTGACGCCGGGCAGGCCCATGGTGAACGAATCGACAATGCCGTTGGTGTTGCCGAACGGGAACGGACTGATGAACATGTCCATCGTGTTGAGGATCTTCAGATAGGTCGGATAGCTGAGCGAGCCGTAGACATCCACGCACGATTGCGGCAGCGTGGCGTAAATAGACTTTCTGACATACGCCAGATCGATGCCCTCGCTCCAGGCGGTCATGAAATGAAACCGCACCGGCACGCTAGCGGTGTCAACGATCGCTCTGCATGTTTCGAGAAAATGCGGATTGATCTTCATCGCGCTGGCGGTCACCGCGATGTTGATCACCTCGCCGCGCTTCGGAACGGACGGCACGACCTCAGTGAGCAATTTTGAAGGCACATACGGTTGACCATCTTTCGGCAAGCGCAGCATTTTTTCGCTGAAGCATGCCGGGTCGCCGACGAAATCGTCTTCGACGCTCACGTAGTCCATGTGGGCGGCGTGCATGGTCGCGGGATGGCCGAGACCCGCAATTTGCAGCGGAGCCACGCGCAGATTCGACAGAAAGATCGTATGCGAGAACATGCCGACGCTCGGCATATAGAGCACGTCTGGCTTCTCACGCGTGGCGAATTCCTGAATCTGGCGGATGCAGTCGCCAATGTATTCCGGATGGTCGAACTCGATAAAGCGATCGAAAATCGCACGTCCGGTTGCGTCGACATGCTGCGCCTCGCCGAACGCGACTACTTCGAAATGCTTGCGCGCGGCGAGCAGGGTGCGTGAATGGGTCCGATAGATCGAGTGGCCGCCTGTGAACCACTCAAGGACCACGAGCATGACCGGCTTGCGACCCTTCACACGGGTTCGGGCGACTTTGGCCTCATGATCGAGCAGGCCTAGCGTTCCCAGCTTCTTGCGAACCAGCTTGCTGATGCTGCGCTTGATTGCGTGCCGCTCGGGCGAGGTCGAATAGCTGCAATGCATGTAGGCACCGCACACGGCAGCGGTCGGCAAATCGTCGAGGTCTTCAATGGTGTCCAAAGCGCCTGGCAGCCATTCGAGCAGCCGTTCGCGCTTTTCATGCGCGGCAGGCGTAATGTGCACGGCCGCGCTGACGATCGAAACGCCGAGGCTCGCGGCGAGCATCGGGTCGCAGCGGTGGAGCGCGGCGAAATCGATGTCGTATTGCGAGCCCGACGTATAGAGCACCAACTGCTTGCGTGTGATTGCATCGCTGGCGGCTTTGTCGTCGCGACCGTGCGTTTGATGGAGAAGCGTGCGGACGATGTGATCCGTCGATCCATACGAGGACACCGCAAAGATCATGTTGATCCACGGCCGCCCCCAAAACATGACGTTCATCTTTTCCGCCGGGAGTGTGTATTCCGGTGCCGAAAAGAGTGCCGTGAATCCTTCGGCAATGCGCTGCAAAGTCTGCAGCGATTGTTCGTTATCCGGAGCGTTCGGATCTGTCCGCGCAAAGCGTTCGTCGCCGAGCGTGCCACGGTCTTTCGAAAGTTTGAGGAGCAGTGCGCTGAATTCTTCGTGGGCGGCGTCGTAGTCGCGGGACTGGAGCTGGGATTCGAAACGATCGAGGGAGAAGGATGAACTCATGGCCGTGGTCGTTGGTGAACGGCATGCGTCGTTCTGCATGCGCGTCATGGTCAGTGACAGGGAGGCGAACGGTGCGGCGCGTGTAACCTGCGGCAGGTCGCGACGCGTCGTTGCGGGTGCGTCAAACAGGCTGAGGGCCGCTTGCGCTTTCCGCGTGTCGCCGAATGAAGACAATTGTCAAAGAATTCGACCAGGATGAATCTAGGAGGAGTCTTATTTTGAGAGAGACTTTTGGCCAGGCTTGCTGGCCTGGGCGATCACGCGATGCACGAAGCGCAGCTTGTCCACCACCGGCGTGGCCAGCGCGAACGGATAGCCGTCCGGCATGCCGAGACTGCGGTTCAGGCTGTTCAACGCGTAGGTGAGCGGAAACCATCGCTTCATCAGATTCTCGAAGCTCGCGTCTTCCACCGGGGTGCGGTCGGTCAGCGTCGGTCCGCCCGGATCGTCTGGCAGCAGTGCGACGCCGTACGAAGTGGACGTGTCCAGCACGTCGACGATCAGCAGGTAATGCGCCCACGTCTCGGCCCAGTCTTCCAGGGGATGCATCGCGGCATATGCGCTGACATGCGAGGCCTGCCAGTCGGCGGGGGCACCGTCGCGATAGTGGGTGTTCAGCGCTTCGCCGTATTCGGCGCGTTCGTCGCCGAATAGAGCGCGGAACGGCTCGAGCCAGCGCGGATTGTTCGCGATCAGCTGGCCGAAGTAATAGTGTCCAGTCTCATGGCGGAAGTGGCCGAGCAGGGTCCGGTAGGGCTCGCCCATGGAGGTGCGCACTTTCTCGCGATGAGCATCGTCCGCTTCAGCGATGTTCAGCGTGATGAGGCCCTTGTCGTGGCCGGTCATGACGGGCGAGCCATCGTTGCCGTCCTCGAGGAACTCGAACTCGAGGCCGTGCTCCGGATCGGCCTCACGCGAGTGAACGTCGAGGCCGAACTCGGCCAGCGTGTACAGGAGGCGTCGCTTGGCCACTTCCAGCCGGTACCAGTAGAGCCGGTTGTCAGGCACGCCCAGATTCGGAATTGTGCGGGTCAGCTGGCAGGCGCGGCACAGCGGGCTGGGCGAGTCGTCGGGGATCATCCAGTTGCAGACGTTTTCGACGGCGTAGTTGTGGCATTGGCGAAACAACACGCCTTCGGCACCCGGGTGCAGGCTGCGCCAACGCCCTTCGCCGGCGTCTTCGAAGGCGCTGATTTCCGCCAGTTCGGGCACATAGCCGAGCAACGACTCGCAGCGTTCGCAGCGCACGTTTTCGTAGAACACAAGGTGCGAACAGCGGTTGCAATGGAAGGTTTTCATCGATCGTGCCTGGGTGGTGGATGGGCCATCATGGGCGAACTTCAGCCGCAATCTTCATGCCGCGATTGCCATACGTCACTGGTTTAACGCACATTACGTGCATGATCGTGCACAGGTGCTGCGCCGCTTTGGTGCGTGGCGGCGGGAGACCCGAAAACGCCGGCGCAAGAGCCGGTGACAGGGCGCGTGGTCCGATCGACCGGATCGCTGGGCGGCGTGGCACACTTCGCAGTGGCCGGGTGATCCGGGCTGTCGCTTCGTTACACATGGTTTTCGCGCTGGTTGAGTCAACGGCATGAAGCTTGCTTTTTGGCGGGCTGCCATCCTTCGTCCAGGAGTCCGGTGTGTCCATACGCGTCGCGTTGCATCACGTCACACATTACCGCTACGACAGGCTGGTTGCGCTGTCACCCCAGGTCGTGCGTCTGAGGCCGGCGCCGCATTGCCGCACGCCGATCCTGTCGTATTCCATGCGGGTCGAGCCGGCCCAGCACTTCATCAACTGGCAGCAGGACGCCTTCGCCAACTATCAGGCGCGCCTCGTATTCCCTGAGAAGACACGCGAGTTCAAGGTGACGGTGGATCTGATCGCCGAGATGGCGGTCTACAACCCGTTCGATTTCTTTCTCGAACCCTCGGCCGAGCAATTCCCCTTCGAGTATTCGTCGGACCTCGCCCTGGAACTCGCTCCGTATCGCATCAAGCGGCCGATGACGCCGCGCTTCGCCGAGTTCGTGGCGAGTATCGACCGTACGCCCGCTCGCACCTCCGACTTCCTCGTCGCGCTGAATCAGCGCCTGCAACATGAGATCCGCTACCTGATCCGGATGGAGCCGGGGGTGCAGACGCCCGAGGAAACGCTCGTGAACGCCTCGGGCTCGTGCCGCGATTCGGGCTGGCTGCTGGTCGAGACCCTGCGGCAACTGGGGCTCGCCGCGCGCTTCGTGTCCGGCTATCTGTTGCAGCTCGCGCCCGACGTTAAATCCATCGACGGCCCGAGCGGCACGGAAGTCGATTTCACCGACCTGCACGCGTGGTGCGAGGTGTACCTGCCGGGCGCCGGCTGGATCGGCTTCGATCCGACCTCGGGCCTGCTGGCGGGCGAAGGGCATATCCCCGTCGCCTGTACGCCGGAACCGGGGAGCGCGGCGCCGATTTCCGGCGCCGTCGACGAGTCCGAGGTCGAGTTCGAGCACGCCATGTCGATCGAACGGGTCCTGGAGACGCCGCGCGTCACCAAGCCGTACAGCGAGGAGGCATGGGGCGACGTGCTGAAAATGGGCGCGCAGGTCGACCAGCAGCTTGCCGACATGGACGTGCGCCTGACCATGGGCGGCGAGCCGACCTTCGTCGCGGTGCGCGACCGAGACGCCGCCGAATGGAACACCGACGCGCTCGGCCCCACCAAACGCGGCTACGCGGTGGCGCTGATGGACAAGCTGCGCTCGCGCTACGGCGCGAACGGGTTCCTGCATATCGGCCAGGGCAAGTGGTATCCCGGCGAGCAATTGCCGCGCTGGGCGATGTCACTGTACTGGCGCGCCGACGGCGAGCCGTGCTGGCATAACCCCGCGCTCTTCGGCGACGAACGCGAGCCCGGCACCTATACCGCCGCCGACGCCCAACGCTTCATCGCGCATCTCGCGGCCAGACTGGCGCTCGATACGGACTGCATCCAGCCCGGTTATGAGGACGTCTGGTACTACCTGTGGCGCGAGCGCCGACTGCCTGTCAACGTCGATCCCTTCGACGCCCGCCTCGACGACGAACTCGAGCGCGTGCGTCTGCGCCGCGTGTTCGACGCGGGCCTCGCGCAAGCAACCGGTTATGTGTTGCCGCTCGCGCGCGAACGCGACGTGCCGCACATGGCGCCGAAGTGGGTCAGCGGCCGCTGGTTCTTCCGCGACGAGCGCATGTATCTGATTCCGGGCGATTCGCCGATGGGCTATCGCCTGCCGCTCGACACGCTGCCCTGGGTGTCGAAGACCGACTATCCGTATCAGCACGCCCACGATCCGTTCGCGCCGCCCGTCCCCTTGCGATCGGCCGCGCAGTTGCGCCTGCAATACGAGGGCGCGCCGCAGACCGTGAGTCCGGCCGATGCACGGCGGGCGGCGGCGTTGTCTTCGTCGGCCGCGGACCTGCTGAGCGGCATGCCGGGCGCCGGCGTGCTGGCCTTTGCGCCGCAGCGTGGCGACGGCGAGGCGCCGGCGCGCGGCCAATCGTCGAAGGAAACGATCCGCACGGCGATTTGCGTCGAAGCGCGCGACCCCAAGCGTGCCGCCGGCCCGAAGGCCGAAACGGCGGCGTTCGGCAGCGGCCGCACGCTGCTGCATGTGTTCATGCCGCCGCTCACGGAACTCGACGACTATCTCGAACTGGTCGCGGCGGTTGAAGCGACGGCGGCCGAGTTGCGCATGCAGGTGGTGCTCGAAGGCTATCCGCCGCCGCGCGATGCGCGCCTGAAAATGTTGCAGGTGACGCCGGACCCCGGCGTGATCGAAGTGAACATTCACCCGGCGGCGAACTGGGATCAACTGGTCGATCACACGGAGTATCTCTACCAGTCGGCACACGAAAGTTACCTGAGCAGCGAGAAGTTCATGACCGACGGCCGGCACACCGGCACCGGCGGCGGCAATCACTTCGTGCTCGGCGGCGCGACACCCGCGGACAGCCCGTTCCTGCGCCGTCCCGATCTGCTCGCCAGCCTGCTCGCGTACTGGCACAACCATCCTTCGCTGTCGTACCTGTTCTCGGGACTGTTTATCGGGCCGACCAGCCAGGCGCCGCGTATCGACGAAGCACGCAACGATCAGGTCTATGAACTCGAAGTGGCATTGCGCGAACTGCAGCGGCAGATCGACCTGCTCGGTGGGCGCGACAGCGCCAAACTGCCGAGCTGGATGATCGACCGCTCGCTGCGCAACATCCTGATCGACGTGACGGGCAACACGCACCGCGCCGAGTTCTGCATCGACAAACTCTATTCGCCCGATGGCCCAACCGGCCGACTCGGCCTGCTCGAATTGCGCGGTTTCGAAATGCCGCCGCACGCACGCATGAGTCTCGTGCAGCAACTGTTGCTGCGCGCACTCGTGGCGCGCTTCTGGCATACGCCGTACACGCAGCGGCTCACGCGCTGGGGCACCGAACTGCACGACCGCTTCCTGCTCGGCACCTTCGTCAAGATGGATTTCGACGACGTGCTCGGCGAACTGAACCGCGAGGGCTTCGCGTTCGACAGCAGCTGGTTCGCGCCTCACTTCGAATTCCGCTTCCCGCTGGTCGGCGAGGTGACGGTGAACGGTGTCTCGCTGACGATCCGCAGCGCCCTCGAACCGTGGCACGTGATGGGCGAGGAGGGCTCCGCTGGCGGCACGGTGCGTTACGTGGATTCGTCGGTGGAACGGCTCGAGGTCCGCGCGCTGGGGCTGAACGGCAACCGCCATGTGGTGACCGTCAATGGCGTGCCGGTGCCGCTGCAGCCGACCGGCCGCGTCAGCGAATATGTGGCCGGCGTGCGTTTTCGCGCGTGGTCGCAGCCGTCGGCGCTGCACCCGACTATCGGCGTGGACGCGCCGCTCACTTTCGATCTGGTCGATACGTGGACTGCGCGCTCGGTGGGCGGATGCCAGTATCATGTCGCTCATCCGGGCGGGCGCAATTACGACACCTTCCCGGTCAACGCCTACGAGGCGGAAAGCCGGCGGCGCGCGCGTTTCTATGCGTCGGGACATACGCCGGGACCGCTCACGGTCGATGTGCCAGAGCGCGGTCTCGAGTTTCCGTTCACGCTGGACCTGCGCTACTGGTAAACACAGCACACGCTTAAAACGACATAACCTTGGCTTTCCAATCGACTTTTCCCTTCGAAACGTCCGCGGCTCGCGCGGACGCTTCGTCTTTGTTGCGCCTCTTGCCGGCCTACGAGGGACACTGGGACGAGTTGCGCGACACATCGGGCGCGTTGCGCGAACCGTGGCGGGCGTTTTTCGAGCGGCTCGGCGACGTCGGGATCGCACGGCTCGAGGATCACTGCGCATCGCTCGCGCAGCAGATCCGCGATAACGACATCAGCTACAACGTCTACGCTGATAAAGGCGTGCCGCGGCCGTGGGCGCTCGACCTGCTGCCGTTCCTGATCAGCGAGGCCGAGTGGGCGCATATCGAGCGGGGCGTGACGCAGCGCGCGCATCTGCTCAACGCGATCGTCGCCGATGTTTACGGGCCGCAGACCTTGCTGCAGCGCGGGCAATTGCCGCCTGCGCTGGTGTTCGGGCATCCCGGCTATCTGCGCCCGGTGAAGGGCTACACGCCGCCTGGCGGTCAATTCCTGCAAGTGGTCGCGGTCGATCTGGCGCGTACGCCCAGCGGCGAGTGGACGGTGATGGCGCATCGCACCGAGGCGCCGTCCGGTCTCGGGTATGCGCTGGAAAACCGCCTGATCGTGTCGGCGCTGTTCGCCGATCCGTTCCGCGCCCTGCACGTGAGCCGCCTCGCGCCCACCTATTCGCAGCTGATCGCAACGCTCGTGCAGGCGGCCCAGGCCACCATGCGGCACGACAGCCAGGGCGCCGACCGGTCGCCGCATATCGCCTTGCTCACGCCGGGGCCGTTCAGCGAAACCTATTTCGAGCATGTGTTCCTCGCGCGCTATCTTGGCGTGACGCTGGTCGAAGGCAAAGACCTGACCGTTCGCGACGACAAGCTCTATCTGAAGACGCTCGGCGGTCTGGAACGCGTGCACGTGGTGCTGCGCCGTCTCGACGACGCCTTCTGCGACCCGGTCGAACTGCGGGCCGATTCCAGCATCGGCGTGCCCGGTTTGCTGCAGGTGATGCGTGCGGGCAATGTGATCGTCTCGAACGTGCCCGGTTCGGGCTTTGTCGAATCGCCGGCGTTGCACGGCTTTCTGCCGGGCATCGCCGAAGTGCTGCTGAAGGAAGATCTCGTGCTGCCTGGCGTGGCGACGTGGTGGTGCGGCGAGCAGGCGGCGCGCGAGCACGCATTTGCGCGGATGGACGAAGCGTTCATCGTGCCGACGTGGCCGGTGGCCGCGCGCGATGCGCCACCCGGCGTGGAGCAGGGCCGGCAGCGACTGTCGGCGTGGCGCGAGCGCATCGAGGCGATGCCCGACACCTGCACGATCCAGCAGGCGCTGCGCTTTTCCTGCACACCGCGTTACGAAGACGGCACGATTGGCCGCCGGCCGTCGGTGCTGCGCGTCTACGCGATTGCTGATTTCAACGGCGGCTGGCACGTCATGCCGGGCGGCTTCACGCGCATGGCGGCCGAACGCCAGGCCACGGTGTCGATGCAGTACGGCGGCAGCAGCGTCGACACGTGGGTGCTGTCGAGCCAGCCGACCTCGACCTTCTCGCTGCTGCCTTCGCCCATCCAGCCCGCCGACCTCGCGCGCAAGCACCGCACCGTGTCGAGCCGCGCGGCGGAAAATCTGTTCTGGGCCGGACGCTACGGCGAACGCGCGGAAAACAACGTGCGGCTGTTGCGCCTGATTCTCGGCTCGCTGGAAGGCAACGACGCCGACGCCATGTTCCCAACCCTGGTCGAACTCGCGCTGCATTGCGGGCTCGTGCAGTCCGGCGACATGTCCTCGCCGCATTCGCCGCAAGCGTTCGAACGCGCGCTGGTCGCGAACCTGAGCGAGAGCACCGGGGCCGCGGGTATCGGCCAGAACCTGAGCGCCCAGGCGCGCTCGAACGGCGAGGTGCGCGGGCGGCTTTCGAACGATCACTGGCGCACGATTCTCGCGGCGCGCAACGACTTCCGCGATGCGTTGCAGGCGCTGATGCCGGCTCCGGGTGTGGGCGGCGCGGCATCGCAAGGCGATGGCAACGGAATTGCCAGCGGCAGTCGCAACGGCAACTGCAGCGGCAATGGCAACGGCAATGGCAACGGCAATGGCAACGGCAATGGCGCCGCGAATTGCTGCGGCGAACGCTACGACCGTCTCACGTTGACGAACGCGCTCGAACACCTGTCGGTGCAGCTCTCGGCGATCAGCGGCGCACAGGGCGACCGCATGACGCGCGACGAAGCATGGCGGCTGCTTTTCGTGGGGCGGCACATCGAACGTGTGTCGGCCATGACTTCTATCTTGAGCATCGTCGCGGATAACGGACAGCTCGCCACGCCCGCTGGGTTCGATCTGCTGCTGCAACTGTTCGACAGCACGCTGACTTATCGCGCGCTCTATCCGGGCCGCTTCGAAGTGCCTGCTTTGCTCGACCTGCTTGTGATCGAGCCGACCAATCCACGCGGCGTTTACGGCGTGTATGAACGGTTGCGCAAGAAGCTCGACGAGATCGCGGTGGCGGCGGGCAGCACGCGGCATCGTCCGTTCGCCGAGTTGATGGCACCCGTCGATTCGCTTCCGACGCTCGAATGTCTGTGCGCGGTCGACGAAAACGGGTCCTACGGCAATCTGATGGCGGTATGCGATCAGATAGGCACGTTTGCCGGCGCGGCTGCGCATGAAATCAGCGCGCGCTACTTCAGTCACGCCAGCACGATTGCCTCGCAGGTGTGGTCATGAAGCACGCGCCGACAGTACTGTCCGTCTCGCATCGCACGACCTATCACTACTCCACGTATGTGGAAACCGCGCAGCATCTCGCGACGATCCGGCCGATCGTCTGTGCGTGGCAGCGCGTGGTCTCGCACAGCGAGAAGATCGAGCCGGAGCCTTCGTATCTGAACAGCCGTATCGACGCGTTCGGCAACGACGTGTTGTATTTCGCGCTGGATGCGCCGCACGAACGCCTGCAACTGGTCAGCGAAACAACGGTGGCGCTCACGCCGCGCTGGACCGACCTCGACCCCGACGCGACACCGGCATGGGATGAGGTGGCCGATGCGCTGCGCTTTAGCGTCGGCGGACAGTTCCGGCCCGAAGTGGAGTTCTGTTTCGCGTCACCGAATATCGTGCCGCGCCGGTCGCTGCGCGACTATGCGAAGCCGAGCTTTCCGCCCGGCATGCCGGTCGCCGCGGGCGCAATCGATCTGATGCACCGCATTCATGCGGACTTTGAGTACAAGCCTTCGGCGACCATGTTCGATACGCCTGCGGAACGCGCCTTCGAATTGAAGAGCGGCGTGTGCCAGGACTTCGCACAGGTGATGATCGGCTGTTTGCGCTCGCTGGGATTGCCGGCGCGCTATGTGAGCGGTTATCTGCGTAACGATCCGCCGCCCGGGCAGCCGCGTCTGATCGGCGCGGACGCATCGCACGCGTGGGTGTCGGTGCATTGCCCCGGCAGTGGCTGGATCGATCTCGATCCGACCAACGACGTGCTCGCCGATACGGATCACGTGACGCTTGCCATTGGCCGCGACTACAGCGATGTGTCCTTGCTGCGCGGCATGATTCTCGGCGGCGGCGCGCATCGGGTTGAAGTGGGCGTCACGGTGATCGCGCTTTAAGCCTTACAGCAAGTCTTTTTCTGTTCAGACGAATGCCGGCGGCATGCCGTGCATTGGCCGCGGCACGTTCATTGATCCCGGCTCGGGGAAAACCCTCTCTATATATTCCCATTGAGTGAGAATTCAATTTTTGAATTTTGAGAACGTTCTGGCATTCTGAGCGCGTGATTGATTGCGGGTCGTGTCATCGTGAATGCGGAACAGGGTGTAACAGGGGCTGAACGGGTATTGCTGGTGCTGGCAGCGCTTGCCAGTCACGGCAAGGCCATGTCGGTGAAAGATCTGCTGGCGGTGACCGGACTCGCGCAGAGCACGTTGTACCGGCAGATCGCCTTGCTCAAGCGCTGGGGTTTCGTCGCGGAAAACGCAGGACATTACGCACCGGGTCCGATCAGCTTGCAGCTTGCGCTCGGCTTCGACGTGAATTCGCTGCTCGTTGAAGCGAGCCGCAGCGAGATGCAGCAACTCGCGCGCGCCTCGCAGGAAAGCATCGGGCTGGTGGTGGCAGTCAAGCATCAGGTCATGTGTCTCGAGATGGTCGACAGCCAGCACTCGCTGCGCTGCTCGTTCGAGAAAGGTCGTGCCGTGCCGCTCAAGGCGGGTGCGTCGGCGAAATCGCTGCTCGCTTTCATGGCCGACAAGGCTCGCACCGAAGTACTCGATAACGTGTTCGCCAACGACCCGGCCGGCCGCGCCGGGATCGAAGCCGAACTCGAACAGATTCGTGCCCAGGGTTACGCCGTGAGCGACAGCGAGGTGGACCCGGGCGTGTGGGGCGTGAGCGCCCCGATCTTTCATCGCAGCGGACGCGGCGCCGGCTGCAGCGCTTCGATCACGCTGATGGCGCCATCCACTCGCGCTATCGGCCGCGAAAGCCAATTCATCGACGGGACGCTACGTACGGCCCGCGCTATTTCCGAGCATTTGCAAACCGATTGAACGGATTTACCTAAACGGACTCAATCCGGATTCCGAACGAATTGAGTCAGCCGAACAAACCACAAGGAGGCTACCCCATGAAACTGCAACGACTGTTGTCTCTCGCCTGCGTCACCTTTGCAGTGACTTTCGCCGGATTCACCGGCGCCGCTTCGGCACAAACGCCGGACGTGCTGAACGTGGCCACCGACGCCACCTTCCCGCCGATGGAGTACACCGAGAACGGCGCGCGCACCGGCTTCGACGTCGACATGATGAATGCGCTCGCCAAGGCGATGGGCAAGCGCGTGCAATGGACCGACATCGACTTCAAAGGGCTGATTCCGGGCTTGATCGCGCATCGCTTCGACGTCGCCATCTCCGGCATCTACATCACGGATGAGCGCGCGAAAGTGGTCGACTTCACCGACTCGTATTACGCGGGCGGCCTCGTCGTGCTGGTGAAGGCCGATTCGCCGATCAAGTCGGTGGCGGAGTTGAATGGCAAGAAGGTCTCGGTTCAGGTGGGCACGAAGTCGGTGAACTTCCTGCGCGACAACTTCCCGCAGATCAATCGCGTCGAAGTGGAAAAGAATCAGGAGATGTTCGACCTCGTGGGCATTGGCCGCGCCGACGCCGCCGTGACCGGCAAGCCTGCCGCGTACCAGCTCGTGCGCACGCGCGGCGGTTTCCGCGTGCTCGACAAGCCGCTGACGACCGAAGCCTACGGCATCGCCGTGCGCAAGGACGAGCCGGAGTTGAAGGCCGCCCTCAATACCGCGCTGGCGAAGATCAAGGCTGACGGCACATATGCGGCCATCGTCAAGAAGTGGTTCGGCCCGACCGCGCAATAAGAAGCTGAGCGTACGAAATGGAACTCGATTTTTCGCCGGTGATTGCCGGCTGGCCCGACATCATGCATGGCGCGGTGGTGACGGTCGAAGTGACCGCCGCCGCGCTCGCGCTGAGCTGTCTGCTTGGCCTGTTGATCGGCATTGGCCGGCTCTCGCCGCAGCGGCGCGTGGTGTATGGCTTGTGTACCGCCTATCTGACGTTCTTCCGCGGCACGCCGTTGCTCGTGCAACTCTTTCTGCTGTTCTTCGGCTTGCCGCAATTCGGCATTCTGCTGCCGGCGTTCGTGTGCGGCATGCTCGGGCTCGGCTTCTATTCGGCGGCCTACGTGTCGGAGATCGTGCGCGGTGCGATCCAGTCGGTGGATCGCGGCCAGATGGAAGCGGCGCGTTCGATCGGCATGTCGTCGGGGCAGGCCATGCGCGCGATTATTCTGCCGCAGGCCATCGTGCGGATGATCCCGCCGCTTGGCAACGAGTTCATCGCGCTGATCAAGAACTCGGCGCTGGTGTCGCTGCTGACGATCGACGATCTGATGCACGAAGGGCAGAAGATCATCAGCGTGTCGTACCGGTCGCTCGAAGTGTATCTGGCGATCGCGCTGGTGTATCTGGTGTTGACGCAGGCGACCAACTACGCGCTGCATCGTGTCGAGCGCCGTTTGCGTGCAGGAGGGATGGTGCAATGAATACCGTGGCCAATGGTAATGGACCTATCGTCAGCATTCGCGGGCTGATCAAATCGTTCGGCTCGCATACGGTGCTCAACGGCATCGACTTCGACATCCAGCCGCAGCAGGTCGTGGTGGTGATCGGGCCGAGCGGCTCGGGCAAGAGCACGTTCCTGCGTTGCTGCAACGGCCTCGAGCAGGCCGAAGGCGGCACGATCGACATTTGCGGGCATCGGCTGGTCGATCACGGCGCGATGCTCAAGGAGCGTTCGCTGAATGCGCTGCGCACCGAAGTCGGCATGGTGTTTCAGTCGTTCAATCTGTTTCCGCATCTCTCGGTGCTGCATAACATCACCGTCGGTCCGCGCATGCTGCGCGGCGCCAGCAAAGCAGACGCCGAAGCGGCCGCGCTCGCGCTGCTGGAAAAGGTCGGGCTCGCGCACAAGGCGCATGTGATGCCGGCGAGCCTGTCGGGCGGCCAGAAGCAACGGGTGGCGATTGCCCGGGCGCTCGCCATGCAGCCGCGCGTGATGCTGTTCGACGAACCGACTTCCGCGCTCGATCCGGAGCTCGTCGGCGAGGTGCTGCAGGTCATGAAGCTGCTCGCGAGCGAGGGCATGACGATGGTGGTCGTCACGCACGAAATGGGTTTCGCGAAAGAAGTCGCCGACGTGGTGGTGGTGATGGACGGCGGCGTGATCGTCGAGGCAGGACCGCCGGCCGAGATTTTCTCGGCGCCGTCGCAGCCGCGCACGCGGGCTTTCTTGCAGGCAGTGTTGTCGCGCGCATGAGAGTTCCATTCGACGACAAGGTGTGGGCCGGCCGTTCCGACGAGGGCGAGCCCGGCGACACGCGGCGCATTTTCAATCAGGTCGCGCCGTTCGGCACGGCGGAGCGGCTGCAAGGCGAAACGCCGGTGATCGTCGGGTTTGGATCAGATGAAGGCGTGCGCCGCAATCAGGGCCGCGTTGGCGCGGCACACGCGCCGAAGGAATTGCGGCGCGCGCTGGCGGGCTTGCCGGCCAAGGCCGCCATGGCGTCGCTCGCCGATGCGGGCGACGTGGTGTGCGACGACGGCGATCTCGAAAGCGCGCAGCTGGAACTGGCCGGCGTGGTGAGCGAAGTGCTGGCGAGCGGCGGCCGTCCGTTGGTTTTGGGCGGCGGGCATGAGGTGGCGTGGGGCACTTATAGCGGTTTGCGTTTGCATCAGGCGCGCGAGGCCGCTGGTGCGACCGCATCGGCCACATCGCGCAAGCTGCTGATCGTCAACTTCGACGCGCACTTCGACTTGCGGCAGAAGCGCCCGGCGAACTCAGGTACGCCGTTCGATCAGATCGCGAACGATTGCGCGGAACGAGGCCTACCGTTCAACTATGTGTGTTTCGGCATCAGCGATCTGGGTAACACGGCTTCGCTGTTCGCGCACGCCGAGCGGCTTGGCGTGCGCTATCGACTCGACGCCGACATGCAGGAAAACCAGTTGCCGCAACGCTTGCGCGAGCTCGAACAGTGGCTGGAAGCGGCGGACGACATCTATCTGACCATTGATCTCGACGTGCTGCCGGCCGCCACCGCGCCAGGGGTGTCGGCGCCTGCGGCGTTAGGCGTGCCGTTGTCGGTGGTCGAGGCGATGGTGCGATGCGTGCGCGAATCGGGCAAGCTGCGCGTCGCGGATATTGCCGAGTACAATCCGTCGCTCGATCAGGACAGGCGCACCGCGAGAGCGGCGGCCCGGCTGGCTTACCGTTTGTTGTAACCGTGCAGGCCGCTTTGCGCTACCGGCAAACACGTGCGGCTCGCCGGCTTGGTCCTGCGAGCCGTTTTCCTTTCCGGCTGCAGATTTCGTAATACACTCTCCCAAAACAGATAAACTTGACAGTGTGCGTATGCACATATAGACTGCATTTCATGACTCGACCTCTCTCATACGACGAATGTAACTGCTTCGCGCTGCGTCAGGCGGCGCGGCGCGTCACGCAGATCTACGAACGCCATCTCGGCGCCGTAGGTCTGACGGCCGCGCAGTTCACGATTCTCGCCAAGCTCGCGCGCACGCCGAACCAGCCTATGGCGGATCTGGCGGATTCCATGGTGATGGAGCGCACCACGTTGGTTCGTGCCATGAAACCGTTGCAGCGCGACGGTCTGGTGGTTGCGGAGCAGGCAGAGCATGACAGCCGCACGCTTCTGTTCAGTCTGACGGATCAGGGCGAAGCGACTTTCGATCAGGCGGCAATCGCATGGCGTGCCGCGCAGGACGAGTTTGAAAAGAAGTTCGGCCATGCGCGCGCCAAAACGCTGCGCGCCGAGCTGTTCAGCATCACGGCGTAGTCAAGACGGACAGGCCCGTCCCGGCGGGCGCTGGTTCGTCTCTTTATGTGCGTATGCACTAACGAATAAGGAAGCGCAGCAATGGAAGGTTTTTTCGACGACGACTGCTTCGCCATCCGCCAGGCCGCCCGTCATGTCTCGCAACTTTACGATCGCCATCTGGCGAAGGTCGGACTGACCATTACGCAATTTTCGTTGCTCAGGCGGCTGAGCCGCACGGGACCGATGACGATGAAGCAGATCGCGGAAGCCATGCGCATGGAGCGCACCACGCTGGTCCGCACGATCCAGCCGCTGCGCCGTAATGGTCTGATATTGAGCGAGGCGCGCGGCCTGGATGTGCGGGCACTGTCGATTTCGCTCACCCCCGCGGGTGAAGCGCGGCTGGCGGCAAGCCGTGAGCATTGGGAAGCGGCGCAAGCCGAGTTCGAGCATCGTTTCGGCAAGCATCGCGCGGCCGCCCTGCGTGGCGAGTTGCTCGCCATTACACAGGATTGAATCTGACGCCGCCCATGCGGCGAAGCATCGGCGCCGCAATTTCACGCGCTTTTTTTGCAACGTAACGAGTGCATACACACATACTGACATCATGTCCACTACACCTTCGACTATCGCACCGCCGAGCGCGGAGCACATTGCCAAACCGGCCCGGCGCGTGCCGTGGATGCAGCTCGCGGTCATCTCGGTCCTCGCCGTGCTGGCGCTTGCGGCGTCGTACTGGTTCTTTATCGGCCGCTTCATCGAAACGACTGACGACGCTTACGTGGGCGGCGATGTCACCGTGATGGCGCCCAAGGTGAACGGCTTCGTTACGGATGTGCTGGTGCAGGACAACCAGTTCGTGCACGCGAACCAGGTATTGATCCGGCTCGATGCGCGCGACTACGACGCACGTCTCGCGCAAGCCACCGCCGAAGTGCAGAGCGCACAGGCCGCGGTGACCGAGTTGCAGGCGAAAAAGTCCCTGCAGCTTGCCACCATCAACGAGCAGGCCGCGGAGGTCCGTGCCTCCGGCGCCGAACTGACGCGCAGCGCCGCCGACCAGACGCGTTACCGTCAACTGGTGAAGGACGACGCCGTATCGAACCAGGTGGTCGAGCGCGCCGACGCAGATCTGACGAAAGCCCATGCCGCGGTAGATCGCAGCAGTGCCGCGCTGACTGCCGCGCAACGTCAGATCGCCGTGCTCGACGCACAGATTGGAGACGCCGAGGCACGCATTGCGACGGCTCAAGCTGCACAGCGCGTCGCGGCGCTGAACGTCGAATACACGACGATCCGCTCGCCGATCGACGGCTATGTCGGCAACCGCACTGCGCGAGTCGGGCTGCTGGCGAACGTGGGCGTGTCGCTGCTGACCGTGGTTCCGGCGAGTGGGTTGTGGATCGACGCCAACTTCAAGGAAGACCAGTTGAAGAAGATGCACGTCGGCGACCGGGTCGACGTCGATCTCGACGCTTCGAGCAAGCGCATGAGCGGTGTGGTGGAAAGTCTCGCGCCCGCCACCGGTGCGACCTTCAGCGTGCTGCCAGCCGAGAACGCTACCGGCAACTTCACGAAGATCGTGCAGCGGGTGCCGGTGCGGTTGCGTCTGAACGTACCGAAGGACATGCAAGGCGTGCTGCGCCCGGGCCTCTCGGCCACGGTGAAAGTGCATGTCGACGGCGAAAACACGCCGGCTCGCGGATGAACCGATCATGACCGAAGTCTTTGCCAACCCCGCCGACTTGCCACAGCGCGTTAAGGTCTTCGCCTTTTCGCTGATGTGTCTTGGCTTTTTCATGGCGACACTCGATATCCAGATCGTGGCGTCGTCGCTCAGAGATATCGGCGGCGGCTTGTCCGCGAGCCAGGATGAACTCTCGTGGGTGCAGACCTCGTATCTGATCGCGGAAATTCTGGTGATCCCGATGTCAGGCTGGCTTACCCGCGTGTTCTCCACGCGCTGGGTGTTTGCGTTTTCAGCACTCGGCTTTACGGTCACCAGCATGTTGTGCGGCCTCGCGTGGGACATCAACTCGATGATCCTGTTCCGAGGTTTGCAGGGCGCGCTCGGTGCCGCGATGATCCCCACTGTGTTTACCACGGCGTTCGTGCTGTTCCCCGGCAAGCAGCGCCTGATTGCGTCCACCACCATCAGCGCGCTCGCCACGCTCGCGCCGACTATCGGTCCGGTGATAGGCGGCTGGATCACCTCGCAATGGTCGTGGCACTGGCTGTTCTATCTGAATCTGGTGCCGGGCGCCGCCGTCACGCTGCTGGTGCCGAAGTACGTGAACTTCGACAAGGCCGACGTGTCGCTGCTGAAAACCGGCGATTATCGCGGCATTCTTCTGATGTCCGGTTTTCTGGGCTGCCTCGAGTACGTGCTGGAGGAGGGGCCACGCAAGAACTGGTTCGGCGACGATGTGATCATCACATGCACGTGGGTGGCGGCGATCTGCGGATTCCTGTTCATCGTGCATGCGTTCACCGCGAAAGAGCCGATCGTCGATCTGCGCGCGTTGGCGCTCCGCAACTTCGGCATCGGCAGTCTGCTGTCGTTCATCACCGGGATCGGGATTTTCTGCGCGGTGTTCCTGACACCGGTCTTTCTGGCACGTGTGCGCGGTTTCGATTCGTTGCAGATCGGCGTGGCGCTGCTGTCCGTCGGGTGTTTTCAATTGATCGCGATGGTCGCTTACTCGTTCCTTGCACGCGTGGTCGACATGCGGGTGCTGCTGATATTCGGGCTGGTGCTGTTCGGCGTCGGCTGTTATCTGTATGTACCGCTGACCAATCAGTGGGGCTGGCAGGAGTTGCTGATCCCGCAGGCGTTGCGC
This sequence comes from Paraburkholderia sp., assembly GCA_036383775.1. Lineage (GTDB taxonomy): Bacteria > Pseudomonadota > Gammaproteobacteria > Burkholderiales > Burkholderiaceae > Paraburkholderia. The sequence continues at coordinate 55,400 of DASVNP010000291.1, forward strand.
GGCATTGGCCAGCAGTTCTGCATTCCACCTATCGTCACGATGGCGCTGGGTTCATTGCCAATGTCGAGACTGCGATCAGCGAGCGGCCTGTTCAACCTGATGCGCAATCTTGGCGGTGCTATCGGCATTGCAGTGAGCAGCACGATGCTCAACGACCGTTTGAACCTTCACTACGAGCGGCTCGATGAACACTTGAGCGCCGGCCGTCCGGTGGTCGAATCGATCTTGCAGCAGCAGAGCGCGCATTTCGCGGCGGTGGGTGGCGATGTGCTGAACGCGGCAGGCGCCGGCCTCGGCGCGTTGCACGAGGTGTTGATGCGCGAGGCACTGGTGCTGACTTTCTCCGACACGTTTTTCGCCCTGTCGCTCTGTTTCCTTGTCGGCTTGCTGAGCGTGCTGTTTTCGCGCCCGTTCGGCAACACCGCGCCGCCGCCTGATGCTCATTGAGAAATTCAACATGAAACCGATTTTTCTGAAAGTACTGGCGAGCGCCGCGTTGCTGACGCTGGCGGCATGCGCGGTTCAACCGGCAACGCATGCGGATCTGCCGCAGACTGTGAAAACCGTCGCACCCACAGCATGGAGTGTCGACGCACCGCAAGACAGTGTGAATGCGCGCGCCTGGTGGGACCAATTCGGCGACCCGGTGATGCATCAGCTGGTCGAATCCGTGTTGACCAGCAATCTCGACGTGCAGGCGGCGGTAGAGCGCGTCAAGCAGGCGCAGGATCTCGTCACGCAGAATCGTGCGGCCCTGCTGCCCGAATTGAACGCGAGCGCGACCGCGTCCGACTCGCGTCAGAACACGCCGCCACCGCTCGGCTATGTGCGCAAGGCGGGCGTTGGCCTGACGGCGAGCTGGACGCCCGACGTGTTCGGCGGCGAACGTCTTGCGGTACTGGCCGCGCAGGCGCAAGTGTCGGGACGTCAGTCGGCCTTGAACGAGGTGCGGCTCGCGCTCGCGGCCAACACTGCCGCGGCGTATATCGATCTGCGCTGGGCGCAATCGCAACTGCAGATTCTCAACGACAACGAGCAGATCCGCGCACGCGCGCTGAAGCTCACGCAGGAGCGCTTGCATTACGGACTGTCGACGCAGCTCGACGTCGCGCGCGCGCAGAACCAGCTGCAAGACTTGCAGGCGCAGATTCCGCGCGTGCAGTCGGCGGTGCAGCATCAGTTGAGTCTGATTGCGGTGTATTCCGGGCGTACGCCGGAGAGCGTCGACAGTTTGCTGCTGACGGCGGCGCGTGAGATTCCGGTGCCTTCGCAAAGCGTGCCGCAGACGCTTCCTTCCGAAGCGCTACTGCAGCGGCCCGACGTGCGCACGGCGTACGCAACGGTCGAACAGCGCGCGGCGGAAGTGGGCGTGTCGAATGCGCAGCGCTATCCGCAGTTCAAGCTCGATCTCGCCGATGGCTTGCTGGCTTCGTCCTACCTCGGCCTGCCGACGCTCACCGACAATCTCTTTAGCGCAGCGTTAAGCGCGACGAGTCCGATTTTCAACGCTGGCCGCATCGCCGCGAATATCGACGCAAGCGAAAGCCGCATGCGCGAATCGCAACTCGGCTTGCAGCAAACCATGCTGCAGGCGCTGAAGGAAATCGAAGACAACCGCAGCGATCTGGTGAGCGGCGCGGTCCAGGTGCAGCGTCTGGGCGGTGCGCTCGATGCATCGAGCCAGGCGCTGCGTCTGTCGACCGAACTGTACAAGGGCGGCGCGTCGAGCTTCCTCGACGTGCTCGCCGCGCAGGAGGCGTATCTGCTCGACTCGGAATCGTTGAATCAGGCCAAACGCGAGCATGCGCTCTCGGCGGTCGCGTTGTACCGGTCGCTTGGCGGCGGCTGGGATGTCCCTGAAACGGCCACCGCGTTGTCAGCGAATAACTGACGCATGGCGCGGCAAAGGCAGTGATGAACCAACTGGAGAGAAGTGATGGCAAGTACACGTGAAGTAGTGATCTGCAATCCGGTGAGAACGCCGATCGGCGCATTCGGCGGATCGCTGAAAGAAGTGCCGGCGACCGAGCTCGGCGCCGTGGCCGTGCGTGAGACGCTCAAGCGCAGCGGTCTCGACGCGGCCGCACTGGCGTCGGTGGTCATGGGCAATGTGATTCAGGCCGGCAACAAGATGAATCCGGCGCGCCAGGCGGCGATCGGCGGCGGGGTGCCGGTGGCCGTTCCGGCGCTGACGGTCAATCGCGTGTGCGGCTCGGGTGCTCAGGCGATTGCTTCGGCCGCGCAGGAAATCCTGCTGGGTTTCGGCGATGCCGTCGTGGCAGGCGGCATGGAGAACATGGACCGCGCGCCGTATCTGCTCGACGGCGGCCGTTGGGGCTACCGCATGGGCAACGCGCAGATCCACGACAGCTTGCTGCGCGATGGTCTGGTCGACGCGTTTTCGAACGAACACTCCGGCTGGCATACCGAAGACCTCGTCGCGCAATTCGACATCACGCGTGAAACGCAGGACCGTTGGGCCGCCCGCTCGCAACAGCGGTTTGCAGAAGCGCAGGCGCGCGGCGATTTCGGCGCTGAACTGGCCGCGGTTGAAATCGCGAGCCGCAAGGGTCCGCAGCAGTTCACGCGGGATGAACAGCCGCGCCCCGACACGACGGTGGAAACGCTGGCCAAACTGCGTCCGGCATTTCGCCCGGATGGCACGATTACCGCCGGCAACGCCCCTGGCCTGAACGCCGGCGCCTCGGCAATGCTGGTGGCCGAGCGCGGTTTCGCGGAGGCACGCGGTATCGCACCGGCGGCGCGGCTTGTGGCCTACGGTGTCGCGGCGGTCGAGCCCGGCATGTTCGGTCTGGGTCCTGTGCCCGCCGTGCAGATGGCGTTGGCGCGGGCCGGCTGGAACTTGAGCGATGTCGAGCGTTTCGAAATCAATGAAGCGTTCGCGGCCGTGCCGCTCGCCGTTGCGCGCAGTCTGAACATCGCGGAAGAATTGATCAACGTGCAAGGCGGTGCGATTGCGCATGGCCATCCCATCGGCGCAACGGGTGCCGTGCTGACCACACGACTCATCCATTCGATGCGGCGCGACGGCCTCAAACGCGGCATCGTCACGCTGTGCATCGGCGGCGGGCAGGGGATCGCGCTGGCACTGGAAATGCTGTAAATATCGGGGAATAGCGGCAGGTGCATCGGCGTGCGAAATACGTCGGTGCACCTGCCGCATCGTCATGGATTGGGGTGGTGCAATGCGCGGCGCATCAAACGTCGCGCATTGTCAGGCAATCGAACGCGATCTTGCATTTAAAGTTTTTCCTCCAGCATCCGTTTCGTTTAGCATCAGTACCACTTTCACAAGAACGTCACGAGACATGGCACTGATCGCACGAAACGTACTCGGTATTGCTGTCCTGCTGCTTATCGCTTTCATCTTTTCAACCAACCGCCGCGCCATCCGCTTACGGACCGTAATCAGCGCGCTGCTCGCGCAGGTCGGTATCGGCGCATTCATTCTGTTCGTGCCGGTCGGCAAGTCGATCCTCGCGGCCGCCGCGGCCGGCGTCAACGACGTGCTCGGCTACGGCAACGCGGGCATCGAGTTCCTGTTCGGCGGCCTCGTGCAGGCGAAGATGTTCCAGGTCTTCGGCGACGGCGGGTTCGTGTTTGCCGTGCGCGTGCTGCCGGCCATTATCTTCGTGACGGCGCTGATCTCCGTGCTGTACTACGTCGGCGTGATGCGCTGGATCGTTATCGTGCTAGGCACGGTGTTCCAGAAGCTGCTCGGCGTATCGAAGATCGAATCGTTCTCGGCGGTCACCACCATCTTTCTCGGCCAAAGCGAAATGCCCGCGGTGGTCAAACCGTTTACGCGCGACATGACGGGCGCCGAACTGTTCGCGGTGATGTCGAGCGGCATGGCGGCCGTGGCCGGTTCGGTGCTGGCGGGTTACGCGGGGCTCGGCGTGCGAGTCGAGTATCTGCTGGCCGCGTCGTTCATGGCGGTGCCAGGCGGCCTGCTGTTCGCGAAGATCATTCACCCGACCACCGAAGCGAGCCGTGTGCATCTGGAGAACCTTAGCTTCGACGAAAAGCGTCCCGCCAACGTGATCGAGGCCGCGAGTTCCGGCGCGACCGTGGGCCTGAAAATCGCCGTGATGGTCGGCGCCATGCTGATTGCGTTCGTCGGGCTGATCGCGCTGCTCAACGGGATCGTGGGCGGTGTTGGCGGCTGGTTCGGCCATCCGCAACTGTCCATGCAATCGGTGCTCGGCGTCGTGTTCGCGCCGCTCGCGTACCTGATCGGCGTGCCGTGGCACGAGGCCGCGATCGCCGGCAATTTCCTCGGGCAGAAGATCATTCTCAATGAGTTCGTCGCCTATGCATCGTTGTCGCCGTATCTGAAAGACGCGGCGAGCGTGAGCGCGGCCGGCTTGCCGGTGCTCGATCCGCGCACCCTTGCTATTCTGTCGTTTGCATTGTGCGGCTTCGCGAATTTTGCGTCGATCGCGGTGCTGACGGGGGGCTTTAGCGCCGTCGCGCCCGAACGCCGCTCCGAGGTCGCGCGCTACGGCCTGCGTGTCGTGCTCGCCGCGACGCTCTCGAACCTGATGAGCGCCACGATTGCGGGCATGTTCATTACGCTGAACTGAATCGAGGATCGTTGTATGACCATGGAACAACTGTTGGAACGCGCGGGCGTGGCGCGAGAAAAGGCCTATGCGCCCTATTCGAAATTCAAGGTCGGCGCGGCGCTGCTGACGAAAGACGGGCAGGTATTCGACGGCTGCAACGTCGAAAACGCTTCGTACGGTTTGTGCAATTGTGCTGAACGGACGGCGTTTTTCAGCGCCATCGCCGCGGGCTACCGGCGCGACCAGTTCGCCGCGCTCGCGGTGATCGGCGATACGGACGGCCCGATTGCACCGTGCGGCGCGTGCCGCCAGGTGATCATCGAACTGGGCGGCCCCGAGTTGCCGATTCGCCTCGGCAATCTGCATGGCGCGACGCGCGACACCACCGCGCGTGAACAATTGCCGGACGCGTTCTACCTATGAGCAAGCATAAAGTCATCTACGACACGGATCCGGGCGTGGACGATGCGATGGCGCTGGTTTTCCAGGCACTGCATCCGGATATCGAACTGCTCGGTATAACCAGCGTATTCGGCAACGCGACGATCGAGACGACCACGCGCAACGCGCGCTATCTTGCCGGGCGGTTCGCCGCGGGCGTGCCGGTTGCGCAGGGCGCGGCAGCGCCGCTCAAACGCGCCGCGCCCGAGCCGCTCGCGTGGATTCACGGCGATAACGGGCTCGGCAATATCGCGTTGGATATAACGGAGCAGGCGGCGCTCGACGCGCGCCCCGCCCACCGGTTTATCGTCGACACGGTGCGCGCGCATCCCGGCGAAGTCACGCTGATTGCAGTAGGGCCGCTCACGAACATCGCTCTCGCGCTCGCCGAGGATCCGCAGCTTGCTTCGCTCGTCAAACAGGTGGTGCTGATGGGCGGCGCGTTCGGCACGGACGGTGTGCTCGGCAACGTCACGCCCGCGGCGGAGGCTAACATTCTGTGCGATCCGGATGCGGCCGATATCGTGTTCGGCGCGGCATGGCCGGTCGTGATTGTCGGCCTCGACGTCACGCAACGCACCATCATGAGCCGCGACTATATGGCAACGCTGCGGGATCGCGGCGGCGCGGCAGGCCAGTTCGTGTGGGACGTCTCGCGCCACTACGAGGCTTTTCACGAGCAAAGCGCGCAGCTTGCGGGTATCTACGTGCACGATTCGTCGGCGGTTGCCTATGTGCTCGCACCGCATCTCTTTACGACCCGCAGCGGCCCTGTGCGTGTGTTGACCGAAGGCATCGCGGTGGGCCAAACCATCCAGAAGCCGACAGGCATGCCCGTGCCCGCGCCGGATTGGGATAGTCGGCCCGAGTGCAAGGTGTGTCTGGACGTGGACGTGCCGGGCATGCTCGCGCTCTACGAGCACACCATCTGCGGCACACTTTGAAAGATCCGGCGCCGCCCGCGCGTCAAAGTCGCTGAAACGCGAAGGCGGCCGCCGTGGCGCGCGAATTGGTCTGACGTAACAACGCCGCAAAGCAACGCTGCAATGCAACACTTGGTTCGGCCATCGTGGCCGGTGCCGATCGTCAATCTTTGCTACATTTCTCCACACGTACTGCCTTTGCGATCTCTGAAGCTCTTGCTCATGGACGCGGCGCGTGTGATCGACATCTATCAAGAGGCCAAAGATGCGAATTCTAGTTGTGGGGGCAGGCGCCGTGGGCGGCTACTTCGGCGGGCGTCTCGCAGCGGTGGACCAGGACGTGACCTTCCTTGTGCGCCCTGGCCGTGCTGAAAAGCTTCGGCGTGACGGGCTAGTCATTAGCAGCGTGCGGGGCGACCTCACGCTGCACGACCCCAAAACGATACTCGCCGGTGTCAGCGCGGAGCCGTTCGATCTGGTGCTGCTGAGCTGCAAAGCCTACAGCCTCGATGACGCCATCGACTCCTTCGCGCCGCTCGTCGGCGAGTCGACGATGATTCTGCCGCTGCTTAACGGCATGCGCCACATGGACGTGCTCACCGAAAAGTTCGGCGCGGCGCGCGTGCTCGGCGGGCAATGCGTGATCGCCGCCACGCTCGACGCCGGGCAACGCATCGTGCATCTGAACGACTCGCACACGATCACGTTCGGCGAAACGGCCGGCGGTGTGTCGGAACGCGTGCAGGCGATTGAGGACGCGATGGCCGGCGCGAATTTCGATCTGGTGGTCAGCGACAACATTCTGCTGCGCATGTGGGAGAAGTGGGTGTTCCTGGCCACATTGGCGGCCGGTACTTGCTTGATGCGCGGTTCGGTCGGCGATATTCTGGCTGCGCCGGACGGCAAACGTGTGATCGAAAATCTGCTGGGCGAATGCCGCGCGGTGGCCGAGCACAACGGCTTCACCATGGGGCCGGACTTCGACGCGCGCGCCACGCAGACGCTGCTGACGCCTTCGCCGCTCACCGCGTCGATGCTGCGGGATGTGGAAAACCACTCGCATACCGAGGCGGACCATATTTTCGGCGATCTGATTGCGCGTGGCGGCGATGCGCAAAAGGGCGAACATGGTTTGTCGCTGCTGCGTATCGCCTATAGTCATCTGAAGACGTATGAAGCGAGGCAGACCCGCACGTCCTGAGCGAGGCTACGGCAGGCGCCGGGTCGAACGAGGCCTGCCATGACAGCCTAACGTTAGGAGGTGAAGCATGCCGAGTCCAACCGGGTCGGTGGTCGCGATTAGTGGTGCCTCGGCAACGATCTTCTCGATCGGCATTGTCTTTCTTGGCTACTGGGGCTTGTATGAGCCGACGAAATGGCGCGTCTCCGACATCTTCGTTTTCGGATTCGCGCTGTTCGGATTCGCCTGCCTCGGGCTTGTGCCGTGGATGGCGACAAGTTCCGTCGAGCCGGAAAACAGCGACGCCGGCATTCGCAGGGCGCGCCGTCTGTTTCTCGCCGGCGCGCCGGCGATCTGGCTGGCGGTGGCAATTTCAGTGATCTTCTGAAACGCCATCCGCTTGCGCTTCAACACCACACGCGCCTCGCCGCAGCAACGCGCGTGTTGGCGTGAATAAGAGCGTGAGCGGCGCTTAGCGCTCGATCTGCCGGTTCCAGCGCGTATCCCACTGCGCGCGGTGCTCGTTGATCGTATCCCAATCCACCACGGTCACCTTGCGCACCAGATCGTCGATATTGCCGAGACTTTGCTGCATGGGCGGCGTCATCTTCGCGAGCCGGTTGGTCGGAATCTGACGGCCGGCTTCGGCGGCTTTGGTCTGCGCCGGCGCGGACAGCAGGAACTGCGCGAGTTTCTGCGCCAGTTGCGGGTCGGGGTTGTTGTTGACCACGCACAGATCGACCAGCAGCAACACCGGACCTTCCTTCGGATTCACATAGCCGACCGGGATGCCCTTGTCGGCCAGATCGCCCACGGCGGTCGGCGTCAACGGGAACAGGCCTGCCTCGCCGGTCTGAACCATTTCGGAAATCTTCGCCGAGTTCGGCACGTACTCGACCACGTTCGGTCCCACCGTGCTGGCCCACTTCGTGAAGCCCGGTTCGACGTTCTGCTCGCTGCCGCCCATCAAGCGGTTGATCGCGAGAAAGCCGTGCAGGCCGAAGGTGCTGCTCGAGGCCGACTGGAACACCACTTTGCCCTTGTACTTGGGATCGGCGAAATCCATCCACGAAGTGGGCGGGGCCCAGCCTTTTTCAGCGAACAGCTTCTTGTTGTAGGCGATTCCGGTCATGCCGAGCTGCACGCCCGCGCCCATATCGTCCTTCATGCGCGCGAACGGATAGAGTTCCTTGAGCACCGGCGAGTCATCGAGCTTCTTGCACACGCCCATGCTGACCGCGCGCGCCATCACGCCGTCGTCGAGAAACACCACGTGAATCTGCGGACTCGCCTTGTTGGCGAGCAGCTTGGCGAGAATGTCAGACGACGTGCCCGGCACCACGACCACCTTCACGTTGTTGGCTTTCTCGAAGTCAGGCAATACCTGGCTCGTATAGGCCTTCTCCATCGGGCCGCCGTTCATGCCGATATAGATCGTTTTCGATTGCGACCACGCCGGCGCGGCGGCCCCGAATGCACACAATGCGGCGAGCGCCGCGAGCGTCTTGAACAGTTTCATTGCAGGTCTCCTGAGTATCACTAAATGTCGGCTTACACGAGCTAGGCGAACGATGAGGCCGCAACCGCGGCAAAGCGGCCAATCGAAAAGGCGTCGAGTGGCGTGGCGGTGGCGCCGTCCGCGACGAGATCGGCGAGCACTTCGCCGACACCCGGCGCGAGCAGAAAGCCGCCGCCTGAAAAACCGAATGCATGCAACAGACGCGGCACGGTCCGGCTCGCGCCGATAACCGGGTTGTTGTCAGGCGTCTCGCCTTCCACGCCGCTCCAGGTGCGGATCAGCAGCGCCTCGCGCAATGCGGGGAGCAGGGCGCACGCATCGCGCATCACGGCGCGCGTGGTTTCCGTCGACGGCCGGCCGTATTCGCCGTCGCCGTGTCCGCGTCCGCCGCCGATCACGCAGTTGCCGCGCGCCACTTGCCGCGCGTAGATGCCGCCGCCGTAGATGCCGAGGTTGTGCGTGATGAAGAGCGGCAGCGGTTCGGTGACCCACATGTTCGGGTAGATCGGCTTCATCGGCACGGTCTCGCCGAAGTAACCGGCCACGGTATTCGCCCACGCGCCGGCGGAATTGATGAGCCAGTCAGCGCTGATGCGCGTGTCGCCGGCGCGCAACTGGAAGCGCGTGCCGTCGTGATGAATCTCGGTCAGCTCGGTTTGTTCGCGCACGTCGGCGCCCGCGGCACGCGCGGCACGCGCGAACGCGGGCGACACCAGGCGCGGATTCGCATGACCGTCCGTCGCGCACAGCGAGCCGCCGACAGCCGCCGCGCCGAGCCACGGGTAGCGCTCGCGGAATGCCGTGCCGCTGATCAGTTGCGCGTGCACTCCATGGTCGCGCGCCATCTCGGCCCATGTTTGCAGCGCGGCCAGATCGCTTTCGCTGCGAGCGAGGCGCAAATGTCCCGACATCGTGAACTCGCCGTCGATGCCGATCAATTCCGGCAAGCGGTCCCAGACACGCCGCGCGCGGACCGCGAGCGGCATCTGTTCGAGCGGGCGTCCCTGGCAGCGCACGCCGCCGTAGTTGACGCCGCTCGCCTGCGCGCCGCAATAGCGCCGCTCGAACAGGCCCACGCGCAGGCCGCGCCGGGCCAGCGCCAAGGCGGCCGATGAGCCGACCAGGCCGCCGCCCGCGATCGCGACGTCGTAGTGGAGCGTGTCACTCATCGCGGGTCTCCTCGGGGATGTCGGCGAGGTCGTCGGCATACATGGCCGGTGAGAGCGGAATCGGTTTGACGGGCGGCTGGCTGCGCAAGCGGCCCACCGCCTCGAGGGGCTGGCCGGTTTCTTCCGCCAGCAGGCTCAGCGCGGCTTCGCCGCACATGCGTCCCTGGCACCGGCCCATGCCGACGCGAGTGAGCGCCTTCAGGCGGTTGATCTCGTTCGCTTCGCCACTACGGATGCAGCGCCGTAAAGTGCCCGCGTCGATCTCTTCGCAGCGGCACACGGTCATGTCGTCGGGCCATTGCGACGCGCAGCGGGCGGGCGGAGCGAAGGCCGCTTCGATGCCCTCGCGAAACACCGCGATGCGTTTCAGGCCGCGCGCAAGCGCTGCGGCGTCAGGCATGCCCGGACCGCGCGGATGCGCGACGCCGAGATCGTCGAGCAAAGCCAACGCGGCGCGCCGGCCCGAAAGCTCGGCAGCGTCCGCGCCGGCAATGGCCGCGCCGTCGCCGGCGAGATAGAGGCCGCGCACGGAGCTGCGTCCTGCCGCGTCGAGCTCGGGCAGCCAGCCACGTTGGGTCGCGTCGAAACGGAAGCGGCAGCCCGCGAGGTCGGCGAGTTGCGTTTCGGGTTTCAGGCCGAAGCTGATACCGACCGCATCGCAGGCGATGGTTTCGGTCGTCGAGCCGTTGCCCGACGCGCGCCATTCGACGGCTTCCACACCTTGGGCGCCACGAACGCCGACCACGGTCACATCGCGCTCGATCCGCACGCCATGCGTTTTCAGCCAGCCGACGTAGTACAAGCCTTTGGCGAACGTCGAGGGCAAGCGCGCGAGTTTCGGCGCGGCGGCGATCTGTTGCGAAAGCGGACTCGTGTCGAGTACCGCCGCGACCTGCGCGCCGGCTTTCACGTATTGATACGCCACCAGGTACAACAGTGGCCCGGTACCGGCCAGTACGACTCGTTGACCGATCGCGCAACCTTGCGCCTTCAGCGCGACCTGCGCCGCGCCGAGCGTGTAGACGCCGGGGAGGGTCCAGCCCGGAACCGGCAGCACACGATCGGTGGCGCCGCTCGCGATGATCAGATGCGTGAACGGCACGCGAATCTCGCGTCCCGCCTGCAGGGTGTCCAGCCGGCCAGCTTCGCAAGCCCATGCGAGCGTGTCGGGGCGATAGTCGACATGCGGCAGAAGCGCGGCCATGGTCGAATGCAAGGCCTCGGCCTTATGCGCTTCGAATCCGTAGAGCGTTTTCTTCGAGCGCTGGAATCCGCCGATCGCGGGCGGCTGGCGGTAAATCTGGCCGCCCCAGCGCGCGTTTTCATCGATCACCACCGGCCTGAGACCGGCCGCGACCAGCGTTTCGGCGGCGCGCACGCCGGCCGGTCCCGCGCCGACGATCACGATGCGGCGTTCGTCGCTCATCGCGCATCTCCATGTCCGGCCACGGTGTTGGCAAACTGCGTGAGCACGCGCATCCCTTCGGTCACGAGTGTCGAGCACGCGCGCAAACGCCGGCCGTCTTCAGTGCGCATCCAGCAGTCCTGGCATGCGCCGATCAGGCAGAAGCCGGCGCGCGGCGCGCCGCTGAATTCGCTGTCGCGCACGCGGCGTTGCTGCATCAACACGGCGGTCAACAGCGTGTCGCCTTGCAACGCGGTGACTTCGAGGCCATCGAGAAAGAAGCGCAGCGGGGCTCGCTGCGTTTCGGCAACGCGCATGAATTGCGGCTCGCGGCGTGGCGCGGCGGCATGGGCAGGCGGCAAGTTGGACGGCATGGGCGAGTGGGCGGAAGAGGACATCAATGCTGGCCAATCAGAATGCGGTTGAGTCCATACACGCGATCGAGCAGCAGCATCGCGCCGCCGGTGATGAAGATCACCAGCGCGGACACGGATGCCATCATTGGGTCGATCGATTCGGTGGCGTACATGTACATGCGCACCGGCAGCGTGACGGTTTGCGGCGAGGTGACGAAGATCGACATCGTCAGTTCGTCGAAGCTGTTGATGAAAGCCAGCAGCCAGCCGCCGGTGATTCCCGGCAGAATCATCGGAAAGGTGATGCGGCGAAACGTGGTCCAGGCATCGGCGCCGAGCGAGTGCGCGGCGTGTTCGACGCTGCGGTCCAGCCCGCTCACCGAGGCGAGCACGAGGCGCATGACGAACGGCGTGATGATGATCATGTGCGCGAGCACGAGCCACGCGAACGAACCGGTCGCGCCAATCAGCGCGAAGAAGCGCAGCAACGCGATACCGAGCACGAGGCCGGGAATCACCAGCGGCGAGAGCAGCAGGCCATTGAGAAAGCCGCGGCCCGGAAAGCGTGCGCGGCCGATGGCGAGCGCGGCGGGCAGCGCAACGATCAGGGACAGCGTTGCCGAAGCGAACGCCAGCTTCAGGCTATTGAAAAACGCGCCGATGAAATCCGGGTAATTGAGGATCGCGCGGAACCAGCGCAGCGAGACGCCGTGCGTGGGCAGGGTGAGCGTTTCGTCGGGCGTGAAGGCGACCAGCACGACGATCACGAGCGGCGCGAGCACGAACGCAATCACCAGCGTGTGGAAAATCAGCGCAATGGGGCCGTGTTTTCTCATGATTTTATCAATCAGGAATCCGATGAATTAACCGAGGCTTCTGGCGTACTTGCGTTCCAGAACCCGGTAGTACGTGAGCATCACGATCAGGTTCGCGGCCAGCAGCAGGAGTGCGATAGTCGCGCCGAGCGGCCAGTTCAGCGAGCCGAGGAATTCGTCGTAGACGGCGGTGGCGGCGACTTTCAGGCGCCGGCCGCCGAGCAGGCCCGGAATCGCAAAGGCGCTCGCCGACAGGCCGAACACCATCAGGCTGCCCGACAGAATGCCCGGCGTCAGTTGCGGCAGAACAATGCGGCGCAGCGTCGTGGCGGGCGACGCCATCAGCGAAAGCGCGGCGTTCTCCGTTTGCGGATCGAGCTTCTGCAACGCTGTCCACACCGGAATCACCATGAACGGCAGCATCACGTGCACTAAGGCAATGACGATCGCGAAGGTGGTGTACTCGAGTTTGTAAGGCCCGAGCCCGACGAGGCCGAATGCCTGATTCACCAGGCCGTTGGTGTTGAGCAGCATGCTCCAGCCGAAGGCGCGCACCACCACCGAGACGAGCAAGGGCGCGAGAATCACCAGCAGGAACATCGAGCGATACGGATCGCGCATGCGCGACAGCACATAAGCCTCAGGAGTGCCGATGGCGATGCACAGAAGCGTGACCAGAAACGCAATGCCGAAGGTGCGCAGGAAGATGGTGTGGTAATACGACGAGCTCAGCACTTCCACATAGTTGCCGAACTGGAATGCGGCGAGCGGCCCGCTTGCCGGATCGAAGCGGTAGAAGGTCAGCACCAGCGTCATGAGGAGCGGCACCAGCACGAGCGCCACGAACAGCAGAAAGGCCGGCGCGCACATCAGCCACAGCGGCAGGAACGAATGCCAGGGCGCACGCCGCGCGTGGCCGGCTTTCAGGTTGCGATCGTCCGTCGCGGGCAGCGTGCTAGCCATGATGCGCGTCCCGTTGAATGAAGCGGATCGCCTCGCTATTCCAGTCGATGCCGACCGGCGCGCCTTCCGCCAGCGGCTCGGTGCCTTCGTTCTGGCAGCACACCAGCACCTCGCCGAGCCGGCTGTCGAGCCGGTACAGCCATTGGCTGCCGAGGAAGAAGCGGCTCGTCACGGTCGCCGGCACGCGTCCCGCGTTCGGCGCGCACAGGCGCAGCTTTTCCGGGCGGATGCACAGCGTCACCGCGTCGCCCACACCGACCACGCGTTCGCGCGCCGGCAATTGCGCGGTGTGCCCGGTCTCCGCTAGATCGTGGCCGAGGTCGATGCGGATCGCGTCGCCGTCGCGCGCCACCACGGTGCCCGGCAGCATATTGGCCTTGCCGATGAACTGCGAGACGAAGCGGTTTTCGGGGCGCTCGTACGCTTCGTATGGCGTGTCGATTTGTGTGATGCGTCCGGCCTCCATCACCACCACGCGATCGCTGATCGACAGCGCTTCCGACTGGTCGTGCGTCACCATGATGGTGGTCGTGCCGATCTTGCGCTGAATGCCGCGCAGTTCGAACTGCATGTCTTCACGCAGCTTGGCGTCGAGATTCGACATCGGCTCGTCGAGCAGCAGCACCGGCGGCGCGATCACGATGGCGCGGGCAATCGCCACGCGCTGCCGCTGACCGCCGGAGAGCTCGCGCGGAAAGCGATGCGCGAGCGCGTCGAGGCGCACCAGCGCCAGCGCTTCGCGAATGCGCTCCTTGCGCTCGGCTTTGTCGACGTTGCGCATTTCTAGCCCGAAGCCGACGTTGTCGGCGACGCTCATATGCGGAAACAGCGCGTAGCTTTGGAATACGATGCCCAAGCCGCGCTTGTTCGGTTTCATGTGCGTGATGTCGCGGCCGTCGAGCGTGATGCGCCCGCGCGTCGTTTCGACGAAGCCGGCGATCATCTGCAAGGTGGTGGTCTTGCCGCAGCCCGACGGCCCGAGCAACGAAACGAACTCGCCTTTTTCCACCGACAGGTTCACGTCGGCGACTGCCTGCAGTTCGCCAAACGATTTCGCTACGTCAGTGAGTGTGAGAAACGACATGATCTGACCTCTGGATGATTCGGCGCCGGTTCAAACGAATGCTGCCTCGATGACGCCGACTCTAGCTAGCCAAATTACGGTCAGTCAATTTCAAATTCCGTTTAACGGTATAAGAATCAAAAAAATTCCATTGAATGGAAGATATTTGACGCTGGCGTCGAGAACTGTTCCGTTGCGTAGCGTACGGAAAATCCCTATGAATCATTGGCGCAACACCCTAATTAAGGGAACCGCCCAGGATGTCGCTGGCGGACAAAACGCTTTATAGTGTTCCGATCAATGAAATAATTGTGGACCTTCAAGATGAATCCTGCCGCCAAACGAGATACCGACATCGCGCCGGCCGAGGCGAGCGGCGCGCCCGGCCCCGGCATGCTGGAGCGCGCGTTTGCGGTGATCCGCGCGCTGTCCGAATTACAGTCCGAAGGCGGCCGCGTCACGCGTCTGGCGAAAGCAGTGGGGCTGACGCAAGGCACCGTGCATCGCATCCTGCATGCGTTGATTGCCGAGGGCATCGTCGAGCAGGACGAAAGCTCCAAGCTGTACCGGCTGAGTGTCGACTTCTTCGCGCTCGCGGCGCAGGCGGGCAATCCGAGCGGCATGCGCACGCTATGCCGGCCCGCGCTGCTGCGGTTGTGCGCCAGTCTCGGCGACACGATCTTCCTGCTGGTCAAAAGCAGTTTCGACGCGGTGTGTCTCGACATCTGCGAAGGGCCGTTTCCGATCCGCTCATTTACCGGCGACATAGGCGGGCGTGTGGCGCTGGGTGTCGGACAGGGGAGCCTCGCGATTCTCGCGTTTTTGCCCGAGGCGGAGCGCGAGGAGATCATCCGCTTCAACGTGCCGAGAATTCGCGGCTACGGCGTGCTCGACGAGGTGTATTTGCGCACCGAGATCGAGCGGGTGCGGCTGTTGGGCTATGCGGGGCGCAATAGCGGCGTGCTCGACGGCATGGCGGGCGTGGCGGTGCCGATTCTGGATCGCACTGGTGTGGCGGTGGCGGCGTTGAGCGTCGGCACGCTCGCGGCGCGTCTGGGCGACGACCGCTTGCCGATGGTGGTCGAATTGTTGCGGCGCCAGGCTGACACGATCGGCCCGCAAACCAATCCGTTCGATGTCGCGTTGCGCAGGCCGATGCACGGCCTGTCGCGTGCGATGACCACTGAGCGGATCACCGGATAATCCACCGGCGCGATGACCCACCGCGCCGGGGAAAGCGGTCTGACTTCTCAGGCCTCGTGCGTTAGCGCCCGCTCAAGGACGCTTCTTGGAGGGTGTCCCCCACGCGAATGCAGGCGACGCGAGTCGCGTTCGCACCGTGCGTGACAGCCTGCGGAATATCCCGCGCGCAGGCTTCGATGGCATCCGGGCAGCGCGTGCGAAACGCGCAGCCGGAGGGCGGATTGAGCGGCGAGGCAATCTCGCCGCGCAACAGCAGGTGACGGCGCGCGCGCTCCACCACCGGATCGGGCACCGGCACCGCCGAAAGCAAGGCCCGCGTGTACGGGTGGCGCGGCGTGCCGTACACCTCGCGCTTGTCGCCGAACTCCATCACACGCCCCAGGTACATCACCAGCACGCGGTGGCTGATCGCTTTGACCACGGCCAGATCGTGCGCGACGAACAGCAGCGAGAGCGACAGTTCGCGTTGCAGATCGCGCAACAGGTTGACGATCTGCGCCTGGATCGACACATCGAGCGCCGATACCGGCTCGTCGCAAATCACCAGCTGCGGCTCGCCGATCAGCGCGCGCGCAATGCCGACGCGCTGGCATTGCCCACCCGAAAACTCGTGCGGATAGCGGCGCAGGTGTTGCGCGTTGAGGCCGACGCGTTCGAGCATGGTCAGCACGCGCCGCTGCACGTCCGCGCGCGCGATATCCTGGCCGTGCGTCGTCAGCGGCTCGGCGACGATCTGCTCGATTGTCATGCGCGGGTCGAGCGAGGCGAGCGGGTCCTGGAAAATCATCTGCACGTCGCGGCGCAAACGCGAGGTGTCGCGGCGCGCGCCCGGCAGCACGGTTTCATCGCCGAGCCAGCGCACGCTGCCGTCCGCCACCGGCGCCAGCCCGATGATGGCGCGCGCCAGCGTGGACTTGCCACAACCCGATTCGCCGACGAGCCCCACGGTCTCGCCGCGCCGCACGTTGAACGAGACGCCGTCCACGGCGCGCAGCGTGGTTTTGCCGGACCACGGAAAGCCGCCGCGCGGCACGCCGAACTGCACCTTGAGATTGTCGACGCGCAGCAGTGTGGCCGCGTCCTGGCTTGAATGTGCGGTGGTTTTCATGCGTGTTGTGCCTCGAGGATTTCCGCCACCGGCCGATGGCACGCGCGCAGGGCGCCCGCGCTGCTTTCGATGACGGACAGCGGCGGGCGCGATTCGCGGCAGCGGTCGCTGCAATACGCGCAGCGGGGCGCGAAGGCGCAGCCCGTGCCGGCCTCGCCGGGCAGCGGCGGATTGCCGGGAATGGTTTGCAACGGACGGTCGTCGTCGTCGGTCAGACGCGGCAGGGCGTTCAGCAGGCCGAGCGTGTACGGATGCGTCGGCGCGGCGAACAGCGCGGCGGCATTCGCCTGCTCGACGGTCTGGCCGGCGTACATCACCATCACGTCGTCGCACAGGCCGGCCACCACGCCCATGTCGTGCGTGATCAGAATGATCGCCGTGCCGCGTTCGCTGTTCAGCTCGCGCAGCAACTCGATGATCTGCGCCTGCACGGTCACGTCGAGCGCGGTGGTGGGTTCGTCGGCGATCAGGATTTCGGGCTCGGAGAGGAGCGCCATCGCGATCATCACGCGTTGCCGCATGCCGCCGGAAAATTCGTGCGGATACATGTTGATGCGCCGCGCAGCGTCCGGAATGCGCACCGATTCCAGGGTTTCGATCGCGCGGCGGCGCGCTTCGCGGCGCGACATCTTGCGGTGCAGTTGCAGCGTCTCGGTCATTTGCCGTTCGATCGTGAGGAACGGGTTGAGCGAGGTCATCGGGTCCTGAAAGATCATGCCGATGCGGTCGCCGCGAATCTGGTTCAGCGCCGCTTCGTTCATGGTCAGCAGGTTTTCGCCGCGATAGGTCGCGCTGCCCGACACGCTGCCGTTGCCGGCCAGCAGACCAAGCAGCGCCATCACGGTCTGGCTCTTGCCCGAGCCCGACTCGCCGACAATGCCGAGCGTGCGGCCGGCTTCGAGCGAAAACGACACGCCTTGCACCGCGTCGACCGGGGCGCCTTCGCGGCGCGTAAAGCGCACGCTGAGGTCTTTGACTTCGAGTAGCGGCATGTCAGCGGTCCTTCGGGTCGAATGCGTCGCGCAAACCGTCGCCGACGAAATTCACGCAATACAGCGTGGCGCACAGCATCACGGCGGGGCACAGCAGCAGCCAGGGCATCGATTCGAGTTTCTGCGCGCCGTCCTGAATCAGCACGCCCCAGCTCGTCATCGGCTCCTGCACGCCGAGACCGAGGAACGACAGCACCGATTCGGTCAGCACGATGTTCGGCACCGTCACGCTGGCGTACACCACCACCACGCCCAACAGATTCGGCACGACGTGGCGCGCGATGATCGAGCCGGAGCTCACGCCGATCGCGCGGGCGGCGTCGATGAATTCGCGCGAACGCAGCGACAGCGTCTGGCCGCGCACCACGCGTGCCATGTCGAGCCACGAGAACGCGCTAATGGTGAGCACGACCAGATAGAACGCGCGGCCGAACATCGTCATCATCAGGATCGCGATCAGCATGTAGGGGATCGCGTACATCATGTCGACGATACGCATCATCACCGCGTCGACGCGGCCGCCCAGATAACCCGCGGTCGCGCCGTACGCCACGCCGATCAGGCCGGACACGAGCGTGCCGAGCAGGCCGACTTCGAGCGACACGCGTCCACCTTCCAGCGTGCGCGCGAGCAGGTCGCGGCCGAGTTCATCGGTGCCGAACCAGTGCATGTTCTGCAGGGTGGGCGGCAGGCTGATCGCACTCCAGTCGCTGTCGATCGGACCGTTCGGCAGCAGCCATGGACCGGCCACGCAGGCGATCACGATCAGCATCAGCACGACAAAGCCGGAAAACGCCGCGCGGTTGCGCACGAAACGCCACGCTGCGGTAGCGAGCGGGCCGCGCGAACACGGCGCCTTCGCAATGGCCGCGAGCGGATCGAGCGCCGCGGCAGTCGATTGAATAGAGCGTGGCATGGATCAGTACCGGATGCGCGGGTCGAGCCACGCATACGCGAGGTCGACCAGCAGGTTGAATAGCACGGCGACGGCGGTCGTCAGCACGACGAGGCCGAGCACGAGGGTGTAGTCGCGATTGATCGCACCGTTGACGACCAGTTGGCCGAGCCCCGGCAGCGCGAACACCGATTCGGTGACCACGGCCGCGGTGATCGACGAGATGCAGATCGAGCCGAGCAGCGAGACCACCGGCATCAGCGCGGGCTTCATGGCGTGGCGCAGCACAATCGTGCGGCCCGGCAAGCCCTTGGCGCGCGCCGTGCGGATGAAGTTGCCCGACAGCACTTCGATCATGCTGCCGCGCATCACGCGGGCGATCGCTGCGACGTTGATGATGGTGAGCAGCACGATCGGCAGCACGCGATAGCGCCACTCGCCTTCGCCCCAGCCGCCGGCCGGCAGCCAGCCGCGTCCTTCGGAGGTCTTCAGCAGGATCGCGAAGATCCACACCAGCACCGGACCCAGCACGAACGGCGGCACCACGTTGCCGATATTGCCGAGCACCATGACGAAGTGATCGACGAAGCGGTCGCGCCGTACGGCGGCCACCGTGCCGAGCGCGACGCCGATCACGAGCGCGATCGGCACCGACACGCCGCCCACGCCGAGGCTCACCGGCAGCGCTTTCCACACCAGATCGTTGACGGTCCAGTCGGCGTAGCGGAACGACGGCCCGAGGTCGCCATGCAGCAGCGCGCCGAGGTAGTGGAAGTACTGCAGCCACAACGGCTCGTCGAGGTGGTACTTGGCATTGAGGTTCGCCATCACGGCCGCCGAGAGGTGCTTCTCGGTGTCGAACGGTCCGCCCGGGGTGAGGTGCAGCAGCAGGTAGCACGCGGTGATCACGGCGAGAATCGTCGGGATCGCCCAGAGCGTGCGGCGCAGCGTATAGGCCAGCATGACGGTGCTCCCGCGCTTAGTGCTTGATCAGATACATGTCTTGCGTGGCGCGCTGGTCGACATAGTTGGTCGACGTGTAGCCACCCACATACGGCTTGACGAGCCGGTCCGCCGAATACTGGAACAGCGGCACCAGCGGGTAGTCGTTCATGATCATGTCGTGGGCCTGCGTGAGCATGGCGGTGCGCTTGGCGTCGTCGAGCTGCTGGTTCGCCTGCTCGACCAGCTTGTCGGCTTGCGGGTTGCAGTTGTGCTGATCGTTCTGCAAGCTGTTGCAGCGCATCAGGTCGAAATACGACATGGCGTCGTTGTAGTCGACGAACCAGCCGTCGCGCGAAGCCTGCACCTTGCCGTCGTGGCGCTGCTTGAGGAGCACCTTGTATTCGACGTTTTCCAGCTTGGCGGTCACGCCGAGCTTGGTGCGCCATTCCGAGGCCGTGAACAGCGCGACTTTTTTATGCAGGTCGTTGGTGTTGTAGGTGAGCGTGAAGGTCAACGGCTTCGCATCCGAGTAGCCGGCATCCTTCAGCAGGTTGCGCGCGTAATCCACACGCTTGGCCATCGGCCAGCCGGCCCAATCGGGCTTGAAGACGGCCGCGCCTTGCGTGCCCTTGGCGATCAGGCCGTACATCGGCAGCTCGCCGTCCGCGGTCAGACGCTGGGTCAGCAGGTCGCGGTCGAGCACCATCGAAAGGGCCTGGCGCACGCGCTTGTCCTTGAAGGCCGGGTCGTCGTTGTTCAGGCTGTAGTAGTACGTGGCGATCTGCAGGCCGGTTTTCAGCTCGGAACCGAACTGCTTGTTCACCTGCGCATAGATGCCCGACGGGATCTGATACGTGTAGTCGAACTGGCCGGCTTGGTACATGCGCATCGCCGTTTCGTCGTTTTCGATCGGCAGGTAGGTCACTTTCGTGATCACCACGTTGGCTGCATTCCAGTACGTCTTGTTCTTAGTGCCGACGATGCGGTTGCCCGGCTGCCAGTCGGCCAGCGCGTAGGGCCCGTTGCCGATGAAATTGCCCGGACGGGTCCATTCGCCGCCGAACTTCGCGACCACGTCGCGATTGACCGGCGCCATGCTGGGCATGGCCACCAGTTGCGGGAAGAAAGCGGCGGGCGCCTCGGTCTTGACTTCCAGCGTGTAAGGATCGACCGCGCGGATGCCCAGGCTCGTCAGCGGCGCCTTGCCGGCGAGAATCGCCTTGGCGTTCTTTACGAATTCGACCAGGATGGTGTACTTCGAACCGGTTTTCGGATCGATGACGCGCTGCCATGCATAAATGAAGTCCGCTGCCGTGACCGGCTGGCCGTTGCTCCAGCGCGCGTCGTGCCGCAGCTTGAACACCCACGTATCCGGCGCGGTGCGCGTCCACGACTGCGCGACGCCCGGCACGATCGCCCCCGCCGCGTCGATGCGCGTCAGGCCCTCGAACAGGTCGAGCGCAATGGTGTCGCCGGTCCACGATTCGATGTGAGCGGGATCGAGCGATTCGGTTTCGGCCGGCACCTGGCGGGTGATTTCCTGGGTGGCGGCGAGCGTAACGCCGGGCGGCACCGTGACGGCGAAGGCGGACGGGGCAAATGCAAGGACGAGCGCGGTCAGCGCCGTTGCATGGACAAACGGGATTTTCATCGGTTGAGATCGCAGGAAAGGTCGAAAAGGAAACGCGCTGGCGCCAAAGCGCCGGTTTAGCTGCGTTGCCCGGGCCAGGGCGGCCCTTGTTGCTTGTCCGACATGCAGGATTCCTTACATTCAGTAATGCAGGCAATCCATCGCCGGATCGACCGGATCAGGTGCCTGCTTCTTAGAACAGCCTCGGTGTGCCCACCCAGACGACCACCGACTCGACGCGCGCGGTGTTCAGCCAGCTGTGCGGCACCGTCGATTCGTAATGCGCGCTGTCTCCCGCGTGCAGCACGAACGTCTTGCCTTCCAGCGTCAACGACACTTCGCCGTCGATCACATACATAAACTCTTCACCGGCATGCGTGGTGACTTCGGAGCGTTTCTGCCCGGGCGGCATCCTTACGAGGATCGCTTCGAGCTGACGGCCCCCGGTCACGTTGGTCAGCCGCGCAAACAGATTGGCCGAGTCCGCAAAACCGAAGAACTTCAACTGATCGCCGCGGCTCACGCAGCGTTCTTCGCTGGGTGTGTCGACGAAATACTGCACTGTTACCCCGAGTGCGTGGGCGATCCCGGCCAGCGACGTGATGGACGGTGACGCCAGGCCACGCTCTACCTGCGACAGAAACGGCTTGGAGATTCCCGCAGCCGTTGCCGTCTCATCCAGCGTGCGCTTGAGCCGCTGCCGCAGCGCGCGGATCTTGCTGCCGATTTCAAGTGCCGGATTGCTCTTTTGAATTGTCGTGACCATATCAGGAGGAAATTAGCCCGTCAAAATTTGTTTGATATTAGTAAATATGGTTTGATCGCAGTCCAGGATGGGGCGGCGGGCCTTTAGTCCCCGGTGAGGCAACGGACCACATTTCGAGACAACACTCTATGTTGCCAGAACCGAAATAGGTACCGGCCAAACTGACCGTTTATTTCCAAAAACGATGTGAGCATGCCGTAATTACTGCAGTATGCCGCCGGCTGGTGTGCTTATGCAGACTGAGTATCGGTGAATAGAGGCATGACACCAGATGCCATGCACGGACCGGTTGGCGTGGGCGCAGCGCGCAGATCTGGCGCGCGGGAGAGGAAATCGACGCAGGATCAGTGAATTCCCTGGGTGACTACGCAAGCGTCTATTTGCAGAATCAGGCCCGCTTGCGGAGGGGCGCTCGTGTTTCCAGCATGAGTGAATCCCGCCGCTGTTTTTCATTCCGCCCGTAGCGATCCTGCGCGGCGGAGCACGCCCCGAAGGAAGCCCTCGGGGAATAGTCCGGCGCGTTCCATCCGAACGGCCGCCGGCGTAAGGACACGACCATCGCTACCGATTTTTCCCGCCGCGGGCTCGACGCCCGGCGCCGCCTGACACCGCCGCCCTGTGCCGGTCTCGGAATCCCTGTTCGCCGCGATGCTTTATCATTGAGCCCGTTCCGCATGCCGGAATCCGAGCCCAAGGTGGCGCAGTGCCCTCCAGGAGGACTTCCTGCGCAGCGCATCGCGAGGCGGGCACCTCTCCCAATCCCCGGTTTTTCTGTTGGCATTGGCGCGCAGTGGCGCGCCGTGGCTTTTCGCGCGCAAATGAGTGCGCCAATGAATACGCCCACGCGAAAATCCATGCGCGACGGCGCATGCCTCGCCGACTGCCGCTCCAGATCCCGTTTTACGCACTGCGCGGCTAGTCCGCGCGGCGCTGCAACTGTTTGAACAAAAGGTACACGATGAATTCATCCAATCCAGCGGGCGCGCACGTCTCGCAGACCCGTTCGTTTTCGACGGTCTTTCTGATCGAGATGTGGGAGCGCTTCGGCTACTACGGAATGGCGGCGCTGCTCGTGCTGTTCATGATCGACAAGCTGCAGTTCACCGACAGCCACGCCACGCTCACCTGGGGCGCGTTTACCGCGCTGGTGTACGCGTCGCCCTCGATCGGCGGCTGGATCGGCGACAAGATTCTCGGCGCGCGCCGCACGATGATCTTCGGGGCTGTGGTGCTGTCGGCAGGCTATTTCATGCTGGCGCTGCCCAACGACCAGCTCGCCTATATGTACGCGTC
The DNA here is from genome assembly GCA_036383775.1 of Paraburkholderia sp. Classification (GTDB taxonomy): domain Bacteria; phylum Pseudomonadota; class Gammaproteobacteria; order Burkholderiales; family Burkholderiaceae; genus Paraburkholderia. The sequence continues at coordinate 78,655 of DASVNP010000291.1, forward strand.
GCTTGGCGTGATCGTGGTGGGCAACGGCCTCTTCAAAGCGAACGCCGCGAACCTCGTGCGCCGTATCTATGAAGGCGACGACGCGCGCATCGACAGCGCGTTCACGATTTACTACATGGCGGTCAATATCGGTTCGACGGTGTCGATGCTTGCCACGCCGTGGATCAAGGACCATTGGGGCTGGCACACGGCCTTCGCGGTCTGCTGCGCGGGCATGCTGCTGTCGCTGCTGAACTACTTCGTCATGTTCCGCACGCTCGCGCATATCGGTTCCGCGCCGGACGAGCAACCGGTGCGCTGGAAGCGCGTCGGCGCGGTGGCGCTCGGTGGCCTCGCGCTCGGCACGGCGACCATGTTCGTGCTGCAGCACAAGGCGATCGCGGTGGCTTGCGTGTACACGGCGGGCGTCGCCATTCTGGCGATTTTCGGCTACATGCTGGTGAAATGCGAACGCTCCGAGCGCTCCGGCCTGGTGGCCGCGTTGATCCTGACCGCGCAAGTGATTCTGTTCTTCGTGTTCTACGTGCAGATGTCCACGTCGCTCACGCTGTTCGCGCTGCGCAACGTCGATCCGCGTTTCACGCTGTTCGGCGAGACTCTGTTCACCTGGAGCGCCGCGCAGTTCCAGGCGCTCAATCCGATCTGGATCATGATGCTGAGCCCGCTGCTCGCGCTGCTTTACACGAAGCTCGCAAAGAGCGGCAAGGACGTGCCGGTGGCCGTGAAGTATGCATTCGGCTTCGCGGTGGTGGCGGCCGGCTTCTTTGTCTATGCGGCGAGCGGCAACTACGCGGTGAATGGGCGCGTGTCGTCGTGGTTCATGGTGGGCGGCTACGGCCTGTACTCGCTCGGTGAACTGCTGGTGAGCGGCCTGGGGCTCGCGATGATCGCGCGTTACGTGCCGGCTCGCATGAGCGGCTTCATGATGGGCGCTTACTTTGTGGCGACCGGCGTGTCGCAGTATCTGGGCAGCGTGGTCGCGAATTTCGCGCAGATGCCGGCGGGCGATATGGATCCGCTCGAATCGTTGCCGCTCTATACCAAGCTGTTTACCGGCTTGGGCTGGCTCGCGGCAGTGGGCGCGCTGGTGGCGGTTCTGCTGTTGCCACTGATGCGCAAGCTGTCGCGTGAACATCAGCGCTGCAGCGACGAAGCGCGTGAAAATGCACGGCAAGGCGCCGCGTTGAATGGCGCGCTGCCGGAATAACGGGCTGAAACGATAAAAACGATGATCGCGGCGCGAATGCGCCGCGTCGCCGGCCACGCGATAGCCGCGCGGCGGCGAGACAAAAAATGGCGCGCATCGTCGTACGAGCCGCGCCATTTTGCATTCTGTTCCCCGGCGCCTGAAGAATTCGCCCTTACTCCGGCATCTTCCTGAACGACACCGCAATCCGGTTCCAGCCGTTGATCGCGATGATCAACAACGTCAGATCGGCGATTTCCTGCTCGGTGAAGTGCGGCTTCACCACGTCCCACACCGCATCCGGCACATGCGTTTGCGCGATCAGCGTGACCGCTTCAGTCCATTCGAGTGCCGCACGCTCGCGTTCGGTGAAGAATGGTGCTTCGCGCCATGCCGCGATGGTGGCGAGACGCCGCTGGCTTTCGCCATGCTTGATGGCGTCCGTCACGTGCATGTCGAGGCAGAACGCGCAGCCGTTCAGTTGCGACGCGCGGATACGCACCAGTTCCGCGAGCGTCTTGTCGATCCCGCTTTTACCGATGGTTTCTTCCAGCGCGAGCATCGCGCGCGTGCCGCTCGGGCTGGCCTTGTAGAAGTCGAGACGTGCTTGCATGAGAGGTTCCTCTTCATCTATGTCCGCGCAATTGGCGGCGACAGGGGTAAGCTTACGATTGACATTGGTCTTTCGAAATAACCATTTCCCGGATATTTTAGGTAACCACTCAGATGGAAATTCATATCGCGGTCGAGGGGCATCACGATCTGTCCGGACAGATCTATCGGCAGTTGCGCGCGGGCATCCTCGAAGGGCGTTTGACGGGGGGCACGCGCCTGCCGTCCACACGCGATCTGGCCGCGCAACTGGGCGTCTCGCGCAAGACCACGCTCGACGTATTCGAGCGGCTGCTCTCCGAAGGTTATCTGAGCGCGCGTGGCGGCTCGGGCACCTTCGTCGCGGATGGGTTGGAACGTCTGCCGGTGGAGCGCTCGTCGCATGCGCGGGCCGCCGAGTCGTCGCGCGAGCGGGCCAAGCTCAAAGCCAAGGCCGCCGCGCGCGCCCACCCACTGTGGGAGCAGATGCCCGAGCGCCTACCGATGCCGCGCCCTACGGTGTCGTCGCCGCAGGACTTCATTGGCGGCGCGATCGAGAAGTCGCTGTTTCCGTTCGACGTCTGGCGCCGCTGCGTGAATCACGCGTTGCGCGCGCAAGCGCGCGGTCCCGGCACGTATCGCGACCCGGCCGGCGAGCAGGAACTGCGTCTCGCGATCTCGCGCTACCTCGCATTCAACCGCGCGGTGGCGAGCAACTGGGAAGACGTGATCGTGACGCAAGGCGCGCAGAACGCGCTCGATCTGCTGGCGCGCATCACGTTGCGCCCGGGCGACGTCGCGGCAATCGAAGACCCCGGCTATCCGCCGGCCCATGCGTGCCTGCACGCCACCGGCGCGCGCGTGATGCCGGTGCCGGTGGATGCCGAAGGCCTGATCGTCAGCAAGCTGCCGGACAAGGCGCGGCTCGTTTACGTAACGCCGTCGCATCAGTTTCCACTCGGCATGCCGATGAGCCTCGAGCGCCGCGTCGAGCTGCTCGAATGGGCGCAGCAGCGCGGCGCGGTGATTATCGAGGACGATTACGACTGCGAGTACCGCTTCGAAGGCCGGCCCATGGAGCCGCTGAAAAGCCTCGATCGCGCCGGGCTCGTGGCCTACGTGGGCACGTTTTCGAAGACGATCTTTCCCGAACTGCGCGTTGGCTACGTGGTGCCGCCGGCTTCGCTCTACGGCCCGCTCCTCAACGCGCGCCAGATTTCCGACTGGCATGGCTGCACGCTTACTCAAACCGCGCTGGCGACCTTCATGCTCAACGGCGATTTCGCCAAGCACTTGCGGCGCATGCACAAAACGTATGCGACGCGGCGCGCGATGCTGCTCGACCATTTGCACGGCGCTCTCGCACCCTGGTTCGAGCCGATTGTGCCGACAGCCGGCATCCATATGGCGGCGCATCTGAAAGCGCCGCTGACGGAGGAGGCCGTGGTGAACGCGGCGCGTGAGGCGTCGATCGGCCTGTATGGACTCGCGCCGTTTCATCTGCGCGTGAAGCCTCAGCCGGGCCTGATCTTTGGCTACGGCAACATCGCGGTCGAGCACATCGACGCCGCGCTGACGAAGCTCGCGGGCGTCTTACCGCGCCTCGCGAAATAGCCAGGCGAAGCACATGCAAAGTTTACTTATGCCTATCTAATTCCATACAAATCATTGTCATAAACCAACCGTACTCTTGCGCCTCTGTAATTGTTTGTAATGCGAAACCGGCCCGATGGGCCGGCACGACAACACGACAAACCGGAGGGCAGTAAGGATGCGAGTGACGTCAAAGGCAGGAAAACGGCTGCGCGCGCGTGGCGCGATCGGTGGATTGGGCACCTTGGGTGCGCTGGGCGCGATCGGGGCGGTCGGTATAGCAGCGGGAATGACGGCGTGCAGCAGCAGTGTCGACACGCCGGCGCCACAAGTGGCGAACGGCACGACAGCGACGCTGGCCTTGCTGGAAACCACCGACATCCACACCAACCTGCTGAGCTACGACTACTACAAGCTGGCCGAAGACAAGTCGCTCGGTCTGGAGCGCACGGCGACGCTGATCGCCGCCGCGCGCAAGGAATTCCCGAATACCCTGCTGCTCGACGACGGCGACACGATCCAGGGCACCGCGCTTGCCGACTATCAGGCGCAGGTCGCACCGATCGATTGCAAGACCACGCTGGGCGTCTACAAGGTGATGAACCTGCTGAAGTACGATGCGGGCACCATCGGCAATCACGAATTCAACTACGGCCTGCCGTTTCTCGCGCAGGTCACGGGCAGTGCGTTCGATGTGCCGAACATGAGCCCGGTGGCATCGCAGCCGGCGTGCGCGGGGCCGAGCTTTCCGCTGGTGCTCTCCAACGTGCTCGGGGCGAAATCGCAGCAGCCGATTTTCAAGCCGTACACGATCCTCGAACGCACGCTAAGCGCCACCACGCCCGACGGCAAAACCATCAGCGCGCCGGTCAGGATCGGCGTGATCGGCTTCACGCCGCCGGCGATCATGGCGTGGGACAAGCGCTGGCTGGACGGTAACGTCTATACGCAAGGGCTGGTGGAAAGCGCGTCGAAGTACGTGCCGGAAATGAAGGCGAAGGGCGCGCAGATCATCGTGGCGATGTCGCACGGCGGGCTCGACAACTCGGCCTATTCGCCTTCGATGGAAAACGGCAGCTACTACCTGTCCAAAGTGCCCGGCATCGACGCGATGCTGATCGGCCACTCGCATCAGGTGTTCCCCGACAAGAACAGCACGGTCACGCAATTCAACCTGCCAGGCGTCGACAAAGTGAAGGGCACCGTCAACGGTGTGCCGACCGTGATGGCGAATTTCTGGGGCAAGCACCTCGGCGTGATCAAGCTCGCACTGAACTACACGAACGGCACGTGGACGGTGGACCGCAACACGAGCACAGCGGAAGCCCGCTCGATCCAGAACGCGGATAACAGCTACGTAGCCGTCGATCCGGCGATCTCGCAGGCGATCGCGGCCGAACACGCCGCCACCATCAACTACGTGAAAACGCCGATCGGCACGACCGATTTCCGCATGACCACCTACTTCGCCGATGTGGGCGACGTGTCGGCCATCGAGATCGTCAACCAGGCGCAGGCTGCCTACGTGCAGGACTACGTCAACGCGAATCTGCCGCAATATGCGGGCATTCCGGTGCTGTCGGTCAGCGCGCCGTTCAAGAGCGGCTTTGGCGGCGGCAACGATTTCACCGATGTCGCGCAAGGCAACGTGGCGATCAACAACGCCGCGGACCTCTACCTCTACCCGAACACGATCTACGCGGTGAAGGTGACGGGCGCCGATCTGAAGGCATGGCTCGAAACGGCGGCCAAGCGCTTCAACAAGATCGATCCGGCCAATACGGCGGCGCAGGCGTTGGTCAGCACCTATCCGGGTTACAACTTCGACATGATCACGTCGAAGGACTTCAGCTATGAAATCGACGTGACGCAAGCCGTCGGCAGCCGGATTCGCAACCTGAAATACCAGGGCGCGGCGATTTCGGATACTCAGTCGTTCATTGTCGCGACCAACAACTATCGCGCGAGCGGCGGCGGAAATTTCCCGGGCCTCGACGGCAGCAAGACGATTTATGCGTCGCCGGATGCGAGCCGCGACGTGCTGATCGCCTATATCAAGAAGGTGCAGGCCATCAAGACGGCAAGCAACGGCAGCGACCGGAGCTGGCGCTTCACGAAGGTGGCGACCACGGGCCCGGTGACATTCAAGGCGGCGCCGAACCTGGTGGCGCTCGCGCAGGCCAACGGCATCACCAACGTGAGCCAGCTGCAGGCCGACGACGGCACGGGCAAGGGACTCGCGGTCTACGCCGTGAACCTCAACCAATGAACCTGCGCCTGTCTCTCGCGGTGGCGGCGGCCGTGGCCATCTCGGCAGGCACGCTTGCCACGGTGGCGGCCACGCGCGTGTCCGACGTGCAGATCGACGACTGGCAGATGCAGGGCACGGCCACGCACGCGGCGTTGCCGGTGTGGCAGTTGCGTCTGACGGCGGCGTTCGGCAACGCGTCGGCGCGCGAGGCGCTCGCCGATGTACTGGTGAGTTCGGCGCGGCTCGACGAAGTGCGCGAAGGCGTCGAGCTCTACCGGCAGCTTGCGCTCGACGGCGCGCCGCGCGCACAGGCCACGCTCGGGCATTTGCTCTTGCGCGGCCTGCCGGGCATCGGGACGGACTATGCGCAAAGCCGCCATTGGCTGACGCTCGCGGCATCGCGCGATGCCGGCGATGCCCAGGCCGCCTACGATCTGGCGACGCTTTATCGCAATGGCTACGGCGTGACGCGTGACGCCGGACTGGCGATTCGCTGGCTCGAACAGGCGGCGCACGCAGGTCTGCCGCTCGCGCAATTCCAGCTCGCCAACGAGTACCGTTTCGGCACGACGCTGCCGCACGACGACGCGTTAGCGCTGCATTGGCTCACGCGCGCGGCCAATGCGGAGTTACCCGAAGCCAACCTCGCGCTGGCGATCGCCTATCGCAACGGCGAGCTCGGCATGGCGCGCGACGAAAGCGAGTACTGGGCTCACGTGAAGGAGAGTGAGCACGATCTGAAACACGTCAGCCGGCAGTAAACGTGCGCTGAAACCGGCCTAAGGTTCTCTGTCGCGCAGCAAAGTTAGCCGCCCCCTGCAGCGTTTTTCGCTGCAGGGGGCGCGGTTTTTCTGCCACGTGAAGGATAACTGAGGCGTAACCGAGGCGCACCTGAAGCGCGAGGTGAGCGTCACCGCGGCGATCTTTTTGAGATGTTTCGGCGGCTAGCCGGCTAACGTTGTATGCGGAAAGTACCTTTATTTGTGCGTCGAAATGGCTTGTAACGTGCGTTACGTGTTGGTGTTGCGGGGCCCGTCAATGCAGTTTTACCCGCTAAAACAAGCATCAAAACGTGTTGCGCAGTCTGCGCCACGCAACAAACCTTCGCTGTTATACACAAAAGATTCGCGCAAACCGCATTGGCGCTTGTAGAATCCGGCGTTGAAGCGTGCACATGGCGTGTGCGCTTCGTGCAATTCACTGACCACAACAGGTAGGAGAAACATGCCGACTTCCGCAAAAAAGGTGGCCAAGAAGGCTGCTGCCCCGGTACCGACCAAGAAGGTTGCTGCAAAGAAAGCTCCTGCGAAGAAAGCTGTCGCAGCTAAGAAGGTCGCCGTGAAGGCGTCCAGCGCACCGTCGCCGATCAAGGACACCTTCACGAAGGCCTCGCTGGCTGCACACGTCGCAGAACGCGCCGCTGTGGAACCGAAGACCGCCAAGGCCGTGTTGGCCGCGCTCGAAGACACGATCCTCGGCGCAGTGCACAAGAAGGGCGCTGGCGAATTCACGCTGTCGGGTCTTCTGAAGATCGTCGTGCAAGCTGTGCCGGCGAAGAAGAAGCGCTTCGGCAAAGACCCGTTCTCGGGCGAAGAGCGTTGGTTCCCGGCCAAGCCGGCTAGC
>DASVNP010000292.1:0-24676 GCA_036383775.1 Paraburkholderia sp.
TACCGAAGTGATCCGTCAGTTGCTGTACGGCCTCGCGATGGTCGTGATCATGCTGTACCGCTCGGAAGGCCTGTGGCCGTCGCCGAAGCACGAAGACAAGATTGCGAAACTGGCGAAGCGCAGCGGCAAGAAGCCGGTGCGGGCTTAAGGCGCAAGCATGCTTGCATGGGACCAGAGTAAGCGCTGAAGCGCCAACTCTGGTCGACACGGAGAGAGAAAACATGAGCGACAACATTCGACTGTCCGTCAAGGGCGTCAACAAACGCTTCGGCGGTCTGCAGGCGCTGTCCGACGTCGGCCTCGAAATCAAGTCCGGCCAGATTTACGGTCTGATCGGCCCGAACGGCGCCGGCAAGACCACGTTCTTCAACGTGATCACGGGCCTGTACACGCCGGATTCGGGCGACTTCAAGCTCGACGGCGAGAACTACACGCCGACCGCGGTCTATCAGGTGGCGAAGGCCGGGATTGCGCGTACGTTCCAGAACATTCGTCTGTTCGGCGGCATGACCGCGCTGGAAAACGTGATGGTCGGCCGTCACGTGCGCACCAAGCACGGCCTGCTCGGCGCGGTGTTCCAGACGCCGGCGGAACGCAAGGAAGAGCGCGAGATCAAGGAACGCGCGATCGAACTGCTGGAGTACGTCGGCATCGTGCAGTACGCGGACTACACGTCGCGCAATCTCTCGTACGGCCACCAGCGCCGTCTGGAAATCGCGCGCGCGCTGGCCACGGATCCGAAACTGCTCGCGCTGGACGAACCGGCTGCCGGCATGAACGCAACGGAAAAGGTCGAGCTGACCAAGCTGCTCGACAAGATCCGCGCCGACGGCAAGACGATCCTGCTGATCGAGCACGACGTGAAACTCGTGATGGGTCTGTGCAACCAGATGACGGTGCTCGACTATGGCAAGGTGATTGCGCAAGGTCTGCCGCAAGACGTGCAGAAGGATCCGAAGGTGATCGAAGCTTATCTGGGTGCGGGGGTCCACTAATGGCTACGGCAATGTTGAAAATCAAGGGCCTGCAGGTCAATTACGGCGGCATTCAGGCAGTCAAGGGCATCGACCTCGAGATCGCGCAGGGCGAACTGGTCACGCTGATCGGCGCGAACGGCGCGGGCAAGACCACGACGATGAAGGCCATCACCGGTCTGAAGCCGTACTCGGCGGGCGACATCGAGTACATGGGCCAGTCGATCAAGGGCGTCCCGGCGCACGAGCTGCTCAAGCGCGGTCTCGCGATGGTGCCGGAAGGCCGCGGCATCTTCTCGCGCATGTCGATCGTCGAAAACATGCAGATGGGTGCTTATCTGCGCAACGACACGGACGGCATCAAGGCGGACGTCGAGCGCATGTTCGGCTTCTTCCCGCGCCTGAAGGAACGTGCGACGCAGTATGCCGGCACGCTCTCGGGCGGCGAACAGCAGATGCTGGCGATGGCGCGCGCGATCATCAGCAAGCCGAAGCTGTTGTTGCTCGACGAGCCGTCGATGGGTCTGTCGCCGATCATGGTGGAGAAGATCTTCGAAGTGGTGCGTACGATCTCGAAGGAAGGCATCACCGTGATGCTGGTCGAGCAGAACGCGCGCCTCGCGTTGCAGGCGGCGAATCGCGGCTACGTGATGGATTCGGGTCTGGTCACGATGTCCGGCGACGCGAAACAGATGCTGGATGATCCGAAGGTTCGGGCGGCGTATCTGGGCGAGTAAGTTACGCCAATGAGCCGGGTGAAAAACCCGGTTCAATCGGACTGCCGATGAAAAAAGGCTGCATGCGCGCAAAACGCATGCAGCCTTTATTATTTGCGGACCCGCAATGGATCAGATCGCCGGTGCGGGATCGGCCAGTTCTCCGAGCCGCTTGCCGAGACTGATCACCGCATCGGCACGATAACCGAGCGCTTCGTAAAACGCGCGGACGTCGGCCTTCGCGGACAACACCTGCAGATTCAGCTTCGGACAGCCGCGTTCGGTCAGCGCGGTTTCCACATGCGCCACCAGACGCGTGCCGATGCCGTGGCGGCGCAGCGACTCATCCACCGCGAGCGAGTACAGCCAGCCACGGTGGCCATCGTAACCGCCCATCACCGTGCCGACGATCCACTCGCCGAGCACCGCGACAAAGAACAGTTCCGGTTGCGTCGCCATCTTGTTGGCAATCGACAGATGCGGATTGCGCTGCGGCTTCGTCACGTCCCGGTACTCGGGAAAGGCGTTCTGCCACAGCGCGACCACGGCATCCGTGTCGCTCGCTTCGAAGCGGCGGATCGACAGCGTGGCGTTCGTCGTCATGCGCGCTCCGGTTCGGTTACAGCGTGTCGAGAATCGAACGCAGCATCGCCATCATCTGGTCGATCTCTTCGTTCGTCACGTTCAGCGCCGGCATGAAGCGCAGCAGGTTCGGACGCGCCGCATTCAGCAGCAGGCCATCCGGTTGCATGTCGCGCGCCTTTTCGACGATCTGGTTGCCGATATCCTTGCCGAGCAGCAGCGCGCGCAGCAGGCCCTCGCCGCGCTCGCCGTTGAAGCCGCGCTCTTCCGACAACTCCAGCAGCTTCGCGCGCAGATATTCACCACGGGCCCGCACGCCTTCGAGGAAACCCGGCGCCGTAAGTTGCGAGATCACCGAGTAGCCGACCGCGGTCATCAGCGGATTGCCGTTGTAGGTGCCGCCCTGGTCGCCCGCTTCGAACACCGCGATTTCCGCTTTCGAGAGCAGTGCCGCGAGCGGCACGCCACCGCCGATGCCCGTGCCGAGCGTCATGATGTCCGGCTCGATGCCCGACAGCTCATACGCGAACAGCGTGCCTGCGCGGCCGCAGCCGCTTTGCACTTCGTCGGCGATCAGCAGCAGGTTGTGCTTTCTGGTCAGTTCGCGCAGTTGCTGCATGAACTCGCGTGTGGCGGGAATCACGCCGCCTTCGCCCTGAATCGGCTCGAGCATCACGGCAACGGTCTTCGCGTTGATGAGCTTTTCCACCGACGCGATGTCGTTCAGATCCGCCTTCGGAAAGCCCGGCACTTGCGGCGCGTAGATCGTGTCCCAACCGGGCTTGCCGCTCGCCGACATGGTGGCGAGCGTGCGGCCGTGGAAGCTGTGATCGAACGTGATGATCTCGAACGCGCCGTCCTTGAACTTCTTGCCCCACTTGCGCGCGAGCTTGATCGCGCCTTCGTTGGCTTCGGCGCCGCTGTTGGCGAAGAACACCTTGTCGAAGCAGCTGTGCTGCGTGAGCAGCGCGGCGAGTTGCGACATCGGCTCGTTGTAGAACGCCGGCGACGGGTTGAGCAGCAGTTTGGCTTGCTTGTTCAATGCTTCGATCATGCCGTCGTTGCAATGGCCGAGGCTGTTGACCGCCCAGCCCTGGATGAAGTCCAGATAGCGCTTGCCGTTATTGTCGTAGAGCCACGAGCCCTTGCCGTGCGTGAAAACGATTTCGGGCCGGTTCGTGATGTACATCAGCGACTCGATCGGATACTCATTGAAATTCATGACGGCAGGCTCCAGACAGCGGGGATGAAGGGTGGATGAAGTTGGGCCAACTACAAAACAGCGGCCGGAAAAACAGAAAAGCCACGGCATGCCGTGGCTTTCATGATTCGAACAGCTAGCACCTTTGTGTGGCGCGAGTCCGTGACGAAGCCAGCGGCGTCCCTAGGGGAGCGGCGAGCGGCGACGTCGAAGTTCGGACAGGGTGCGGTTCATGCGCGAAAGAATACGACAAGAAAAGCGCTGGTGTAAACCATGAATTTGCATCATGGGCGCCGAATCGGATTTTTGTGCAACAGCCTTCTTGCTGACACGTTGCTCAGTTCCGCTCCGGCCGACTGTTCGATCAGAGCGGTGCCGTCACCTCAAACCGCGTTCGCCAGATCCGCTGCGCTCGTAAACGAGTCCGCGTAGAACTCATCTTCCGGCAGACCGTGGTGCTGCGTGAAATCACGCTGCGCCGACTCGACCATCACCGGCGCGCCGCACGCATATACCTGGTACGCCGACAGATCCGGCAAGTCCTCGATTACCGCGCGATGCACGAAGCCGACGCGGCCCGTCCATGCGTCGCCGGCGTCCGGCTCGGACAGCACGGGCACGAACTTGAAATTCGGAATCTCACGCGCCCATTGCTCGGCCAGTTCGAGCAGATACAGATCTTTCTTGCGGCGCGCGCCCCAGTACAGCGTCATGGGCCGGTTCAGGTTCTTGAACACCGCGTGCTCGACGATTGCTTTCAGCGGCGCGAAGCCCGTGCCCGAAGCCAGCAGCACGATCGGCTTGTCAGATTCTTCGCGCAGGAAGAACGTGCCGAGCGGCGCTTCGAAGCGCAGGATATCGCGTTCTTTCATGGCGTTGAACACGTGGTCGGTGAAGGCGCCGCCGGGCATGTGACGAATGTGCAATTCGATCGGGCCTTCCGCGTGCGGCGCGCTCGCCATCGAATAGCTGCGGCGCTTGCCGTCCTTCAGAATGAATTCGAGGTACTGGCCAGCCAGATATTGCAGACGTTCGTTAGCAGGCAATTGCAGCTTCAGCACGACGACGTCGTCGGCTTTGCGCTCGATCGCGTTGACACGGCACGGCAGTTTCTTGACCTGCACGTCGCCGACACCCGCTACTTCGCGCACGTCCACTTCGAGATCGGAGCAGGCCGTGGCGCAGCAGAAGAGCGCCATGCCGCGTGTTTTTTCGTCGTTCGACAAGGCGGACGAAGAGTGTGCGCGTTGCTCGATCTCGCCGCTGATCACGGTGCCCTTGCACGAACCGCAGGCGCCGTTCTTGCAGCCGTACGGCAGGCCGATGCCCTGGCGCAAGGCGGCGCTCAGCACCGGTTCGTCCTGTTCTACCTGAAACTGCCGGCCGCTTTGCCGGAGCGTGACGTTAAATGCCATAGAGTGAGTGTTCGAATTCGAAAGTCGGTAATCGTTGTCAAACCCGCGTTGTCGGACCTGCCGTGTCCACTGCCGGATGCCTGCCGCGCAGGGCGGCTACAATGCGTCCACCATGAAAGCGACACGAAACTTCCGCCGGCCGCGCGTGTTAATCGTAGGTTGCGGCGATGTCGGCATGCGCTGCGTGCCCTTGCTGCTGCCGCGCGCGCATGTCTTCGCACTGACCAGCCACGCCGGGCGCTGCGCCGAACTGCGGGCCGCGGGCGTAACGCCGCTGGTCGGCGATCTCGACGCGCGCCGCAGCCTGAAACGGCTCGCGGGCCTCGCGCCGACGGTGCTGCATCTCGCGCCACCGCAAAAAACCGGCGACGACGACCGCCGCACCCGCGCCTTGCTCGCGACGCTGTGCACGCGCAGCGCTTCAATGCCGCGGGCCGCGTGGGGCGCCGTGTCGCCCTCGGTGTCACCGATAGGGCGTTTGCGCCGTGTTCGTGCCTCGTGGGCGGAATCTGAATCAGCCAACATTGTACCCGACGGGGTGCGCCGGACTGCCGGTTCGCGCGCGCCGGTGCGCCTCGTGTATGCAAGCACGACGGGCGTCTACGGCGACTGCGGCGGCGCGTGGATCGATGAGACCCGCGCGGCGAATCCGGCCAACGCGCGTGCCAAACGCCGCGTCTCGGCCGAGCGGCAACTGCGGCGCGCGACGGCGCGCGGCAGCATCGCGGCAAGCATCGCGCGCATTCCTGGCATCTACGCGGGCAATCGTCTGCCGCTCGCGCGGCTCGAAAAGCGCACCCCCGCCCTGATCGATGCCGACGACGTCTACACCAACCACATTCACGCCGACGATCTCGCCGCCATCCTCGTGCGCCTCGCCACGCGCGGCAGACCGGCGCGCGTCATCCACGCGTCGGACGACTCGTCGCTGAAGATGGGGGAGTACTTCGACAGGGTGGCCGACGCGTTTGGTCTCTCGCGCGCGCCACGCATCACGCTGGCGCAAGCCGAACAGCAGATCGAGCCGACCTTGCTGTCTTTCATGCGGGAATCGCGGCGGCTCGTGAACCGGCGCCTCAAAGAAGAATTGCGCGTGCGTTTGCAGTACCCGAGTGTCGACGACTTTTTGCGCTCGGGCGCAAAACTGGACTAAAGGCGAGCGCGGCATCCGCCGCGCTGGGCGCGGTGCAACAGGAAGACAACTCGCGCCACGCCCCCGCATCGGGGCCGCACGGCCGAGGCGGATTTACGTCAACGCGGGCAATGCTTCCAGCAGCAGAAAACACAGCATCGCGCCGATCAATGCGCCGATCAGATTCGGGTGATAGCTGTGCCGCAATCGCATGACGACCAGCAGTCCGCCGATCAGAATGACGCCGAGGCACAGAAAAGCAATCATCACGTACGAGATGGCAAACGTGTCGTGGATGACCATGGCGCGCCTCCTTGAGCCCTTTGTAGTCTTTGTTTAAACGAGTATAGGGCGAGCTGTAAGGAAGGGCATGCTGCGGCGCAACGCGCGAGTGGGCGCCGTACGCCGTGCGTGTGCGGTGCCGCACACGCTTTTCCTGCTGCATCAAGGTCTTAACGGGGCACTACCGGTTTACCCGCTCCGTAAAGATCCGAGGTCGATTTCGTCCAGCCATTGCCACGCGCCTGGCGCAAGCGTTGCCGGCAACGCGAGTCCGCCGATTCGCTCGCGATGCAGCGCTTCGCACCGGTTGCCGGCGGCCGCAATCATGCGCTTGACCTGGTGATATTTGCCTTCCAGCACCGTGAGCGCCAGCGTGTGGGTGCCGCGTGCCTGGGCGTCGACCGCGGCAATCGGCTTGGGTTCACCGTGCAGCAAAACACCGCCGCGCAGTGCCTGCAGTTGAGCCTCGTCGAGCGGATGACGCGTGGTCGCGACGTACACCTTCGGCACCTTGCGTTTCGGCGACGTGAACAGGTGGACGAACTTACCGTCGTCGGAGAGGAGCAGCAGGCCGGTCGTGTCCTGATCGAGCCGGCCCACGCATTGCACGCCGCGCTCGGTGAACTGCGGCGGCAGCAGGCTGAACACGCTCAGGTGATGCTGCGGATCGCGCGAACACTCGTAGCCGGCAGGCTTGTTCAGCAGCAGATACGCGTGCTCGCGATACGGCCAGACGACGCCGTCCACGCTGAAGGTGAACGCGTTATCCGCAGTGGAGAAATCGGCGTCCGCATCGTCGCAGACCTCGCCGCCGACGCTCACGCGCGCGTCGGCGATCAGCGCGCGGCATTGCCGGCGCGAGCCGAAACCCTGGGTAAAGAGAATGCTTTCGAGATTCATGGCGAGCGAAGAATAACACCGCAAGAAGCGGAGCGCCTCGTCGCGCGAGTCGGACCACGATGAACGCCTCACGTCACGTCTGAGGAGTTCATTGATGCTCGCTACCTCCACTCAATCGTCCGCAGTCCGTCTGCCGGCTGCGTTTCAGCGGCTCGCCTGGTCGAACCTCGCCGCGCAATCGGCCGAACAGATCAGCCTTGCCGCCGCTCCGCTCGTGGCGGTTTTCGCGCTCGGCGCCGACGCCCGCGACACCGGGCTTCTGCAAACCGCGCAGACGCTGCCGTTCCTGCTGCTGTCGATCCCGCTCGGCGTCTGGGCCGACCGCCGCTCGCGCCGCACACTGATGACGCTCGCCGAAAGCGTGCGAGTGATCGCCATGCTGGGCGTGCTGCTGCTTGTGATGGCGCATGCATTGAGCCTGCCGCTGCTTGCCACGCTGGGCTTCATTGCCGCGACCGGCACGGTGGCCTACAACGTTGCCGCACCTTCGCTGGTGCCCTCGCTCGTGCCACGCGAAGCGTACGCCAGCGCGAACGGCCGGCTCGAACTCGCACGCAGCGTGGCGTATTCGGCGGGGCCGGCGCTCGGCGGTTTGCTGGTCGGCTGGATCGGCGCGGGCTGGGCGTATGGTTGCGCGGCGGCGCTCTCGGCACTCGCCGTCACGTGCCTGGCGGGCTTGCGCGAACCGCCGCGCGCGCCCGCGCCACGGCGGCATTTCATGCTGGAACTGCGCGATGGCACGCGTTTCGTGCTGCGCGACGCGCTGCTGCGGCCGATGCTCGCGACCGCCGTATTCTTCAACCTCGGCTTCTTCGTGCTGCAAGCGGTGTATGTGCCGTACGCGGTGCATCGGTTGGGCCTGAGCGCATCGGCGGTTGGTGTGACGCTCGGCGCTTACGGCGTCGGCATGGTGTGCGGCGCGCTGGCCGCGCCGGCCATTGCGCGACGGCTCGCCTTCGGACGCGTGCTGATCATCGGACCGTCGTGCGGCCTGCTCGCGTCGCTCGTGATGGTGGCGACCATCGTTGAGCCGTCGTTCTGGCTCGCCATGACGAGTTTCTTCCTGCTCGGCGCGGGACCGATTCTGTGGGTGGTCGGCTCGACCACGCTGCGTCAGGCGATCACCCCCGAGCGGATGATGGGACGCGTGTCGGCGCTGGTCAGCACTGCTACCTACGGTGCGCGGCCGGTGGGTGCGCTGCTCGGCGCGGCGATTGGCGCGCGGTCGGGCGTGGATGCCTGTCTGGTCACGGCGGCCGCGGCCTTTCTCGCGCAGGCGCTGATCATCGTGATGTCGCCCGCGGCGCGGCTCGAAAGCGTGCCTGAAGCGAGCGCCGCGGTCTGCTGAAAACGGATTTTCATACAGAGGCGCTTCTGCGCGGATGAGGCGCGTGCACGGCATGCGGCTCATCCGTGAAAACCCTCGAAAATGAAAATGAATTTTTTTCTGGAGAGTTTCTATGTAAATATACTTTCATTCATTTTCATTACGCCCCGAAGGAAGTCCCCTTGGGGGGGCGCCCCGAAAGAAATCCCTTTCGGGGACAACTACCGCGTTGCCTCGCTCGCATGATTCATCAACCCTCCGTTGCTTCCAGTCCCGCCGAGCAGGCCATCGCCGCGCGCATCGCCGCCGCCATGCCGACCCTCACGCCGATTCATCGCCGCATGGGCGACTACGTGCTGGCCAATCTGTTTCGCGCGGCGACCATGCGGATCGACGAACTGGCCGGTGTGGTCGGCGCCTCGGTGGCTACGGCGAATCGCTTCGCCCGCGCGCTCGGCTTCGACGGGTACCCGCAGTTTCGTGACGCGCTCGTGCGCGGGTTCGAAGCGACGCTCGCACCTGTCGAGCGGCTGCGCACCGCGCAGGAGTCGCTCGTGGCCGGCGACGATGTCGTCGATGCGTCGCTGGAGCAGGCGGCCGGCAATCTGCACGCCACTCGCACCGCCATCGACAACGCCGCGGCCGAAGCCGCCGTTGAAGCGATCATCGCGGCGCGCCGCGTGTTCGTGCTCGGCTACGGGGCCAGCGCGTTTCTCGCGGGTCTGATGGAGCACGGCCTGATGCCGTATCACGACAACGTGCAGTCGCTCGCGCTCATGGGCGGGCCGTCGCATGCCGCGCGGCGTTTGTTCGCGGCCAACCAGGATGATCTGGTCATCGGTATCGCATTTCCGCGCTACGTCGAAGACACGATCGAGCTCGCGCGCCGCGCGGGAACCCGAGGCGCGCGCGTGCTGGCGCTCACCGACAGCCCGCGTTCGCCGCTCGCGCAATTTGCCGATCTCTCCCTCTATATCCGCGCGGACCGGCGGCTCGCAGCGAATGCCGACTCGGCCGTGCTGGCCGTGATCGAAGCGCTGTGCGACGCCGTGGCATATCGGGCGAAGCGTTCGGTGAAGGCCGCCGCCGAAGTCAGCGAATTCGTGCTGCCGTGGCTAATCGAGCCGCAAGCCGCGGACCCCGGCACGAACGAGCGGCCCGTGCGCGCCGCAACTCGGACCACGACGCGCACCACCCGTTCACCTCGCACTACCCAAACCAAACGATGAACTCCAACGCAGTCATTGCCATTCATGGCGGAGCAGGGACGATCCTGCGCGCATCGATGTCGGCCAGCGCCGAAGCCCAATATCACGCGGCGTTGCACGCCGTGCTGAGCGCGGGCCAGCGCGTGCTCGCCGAGGGTGGCAGCGCGCTCGACGCCGTCAGCGAAGCGGTGCGCCTGCTCGAAGATTGTCCGCTCTTCAACGCGGGCCACGGCGCGGTCTACACGGCGGCCGGCACGCACGAACTCGACGCGGCGGTCATGGACGGCAGCACGCTCGAAGCCGGCGCGATCTGTTGCGTGAAGCGCGTGCGCAATCCGATTCTGGCGGCGCGCCGCGTGCTCGAAGCTAGCGAGCACGTGTTGTTCACAGGCGAAGGCGCGGAAGCCTTCGCCGCCGCGCAGGGTCTCGAATTCGTCGAGCCCGGGTATTTCCATACCGAAGCGCGCCATCGGCAGTGGCTGCTCGCGCGCGGCCAGCAGCGCGCCATGCTCGATCACGACGGCGCGACGCTCGCTGCCGCGGCGCCTTCGAACGGCGACGATCCCACGCCGCACGAGCCGATCGATCCGAACCGCAAGTTCGGCACCGTCGGCGCGGTCGCGCTCGATCGCCATGGCCATGTGGCGGCAGCGACCTCGACGGGCGGCGTCACCAACAAGCAGGTCGGCCGGGTGGGCGATACGCCGCTGATCGGCGCGGGCTGCTATGCCGACGACGCGACCTGCGCAGTGTCGACCACCGGCTCCGGCGAGATGTTCATGCGCATGGTCGCCGCCTACGACGTCGCGGCGCAAATGGCCTATCGCAACGTGTCGCTGGAGGATGCGGCGCACGACGTGGTGATGAACCGCTTGCCGAAGATCGACGGACGCGGCGGCCTCGTCGCCGTCGACGCGCGCGGCAACGTCACGCTGCCGTTCAATACCGAAGGCATGTATCGCGGATACGCGCGGCTTGGCGAGACGCCGGTGACGGCGATTTATCGCTGATTCGCTTTCCTGAATATCGTCTGACGTTTCGCTTGATCTTACGCTCGCCGCGATCGAACCCAAAGGAACCACCGTGCCGACTTCACCGCACACAGCCCGTCCGCTCATCGAAACCTTGCCGCCGCAACGCGTGCTCGCGGTCGACGATCTGTCGGTCGCCTTTCGCCGCGGCGGCACCACGTTCAATGCGGTGCGCAATCTGTCGCTGACAGTCGAGCGCGGCGAGACGCTGGCGATCGTCGGCGAATCGGGGTCGGGCAAATCGGTCACCTCGCTCGCGTTGATGCGGCTGGTCGAGCATGGCGGTGGGCGCCTTGCCGGCGGCAGCATCGCCTTCCGGCGCCGCGACGGCAGCGTGCTCGACCTCGCGCAAGCGTCGTCCGGCACGATGCGCTCGATTCGCGGCGCCGACATCGCGATGATCTTTCAGGAGCCGATGACCTCGCTCAATCCGGTCTTTACGGTGGGCGACCAGATCAGCGAGGCGATCGCCTTGCATCAGGGCAAGAGCCGCTCCGCCGCGCAGGCCGAAACGCTGCGCCTGCTCGAACTCGTGCGCATTCCGGAAGCGCGGCGGGTGGCGGTGCGCTATCCGCATCAACTGTCGGGCGGCATGCGCCAGCGCGTGATGATCGCCATGGCGCTGTCGTGCAAGCCGGCGCTGCTGATTGCCGATGAGCCGACCACCGCGCTCGACGTGACGATTCAGGCGCAGATCCTGCAATTGATTCGCGGCCTGCAGGACGAGATGAACATGGGCGTGATCTTCATCACGCACGATATGGGCGTGGTCGCCGAAGTCGCCGATCGCGTGCTGGTGATGTATCGCGGCGAAAAGGTGGAAGAGGGCGCCTCGGACGCGCTGTTCGCCGCGCCGTCCCACCCTTATACCAAGGCGCTGCTCGCCGCTGTGCCGCGCCTTGGCGCGATGCAGGGCACCGATCAGCCGGCCAAGTTTCCGATCATGACCGTCGAGCAGGCGAGCCTGGGCGGCACGGATAACAGCGTGCGCCCCGTTGCCGCCGTCGCTGAAGAAACGCAGCCGCGCGTGGAAGAAACCACGCCGCCGATTCTTCGTGTACGCGATCTGATCACGCGCTTTCCGGTCAAGAGCGGGCTGTTCGGCCGCGTGACGGGCCGCGTGCACGCGGTCGAAAAAGTCAGCTTCGATCTGCGGCCGGGCGAAACGCTCGCGCTGGTCGGCGAATCGGGCTGCGGCAAGTCGACCACGGGCCGTTCGTTGCTGCGCCTGGTGGAAAGCCAGAGCGGGTCGATCGAATTCAACGGCAAGGAAATCAGCTCGTTGACGGGCCCCTCATTGCAGGCGCTGCGCCGCGATATCCAGTTTATTTTCCAGGACCCGTTTGCCTCGTTGAATCCGCGCTTGACGGTCGGTTTCTCGATCATGGAGCCGCTCCTCGTGCACGGTGTCGCGCAAGGCGACGAAGCGCAGGCGCGCGTGGCGTGGCTGCTCGAAAAAGTCGGCCTGCCGCCTGAAGCCGCGCGCCGCTATCCGCACGAATTCTCCGGCGGCCAGCGGCAACGCATCGCGATTGCGCGCGCACTGGCGTTGAACCCCAAAGTCGTCATCGCCGACGAGTCCGTTTCCGCGCTCGACGTTTCCGTGCAAGCCCAGATCGTCAATCTGATGCTCGATCTGCAGCGTGAACTCGGCGTCGCGTATCTGTTCATTTCGCACGACATGGCCGTGGTCGAGCGCGTGAGCCATCGGGTCGCGGTGATGTATCTCGGTCAGATCGTCGAGATCGGTCCGCGGCGCGCGGTGTTCGAAGCGCCGCAGCATCCGTACACACGCAAGCTGATGGGCGCGGTGCCGGTTGCCGATCCGTCGCGCCGTCACGCGAAACGCATGCTCGCCGCCGACGAGATTCCCAGCCCGATACGCGCGCTGAACGATGAACCGGTCGTGGCGCCGCTGGTGGCGGTCGGTCCGGATCATTTCGTCGCCCAGCATCGTATCGGCGGCGCTTACTAAGACTTAAGCCTCAAACAAAACCGCAAGCAACGACCTTACGCCTTACCGCACCTCAACCTGTTTTCATCTTGCAGCCTGGAGCCAACCTCATGAACCCGATGGTCCCGTCTTCTCCGTTTCGTTTGCGCGCGCTCGTCAGCGGCGGCGCGGTGGTGTTCGCGATGCTCGCGGGCAATGTGGCGCACGCCGATACCACGGCGGTGATGGCCGTCGCCTCGACTTTCACGACGCTCGATCCGTACGATGCCAACGACACGCTCTCGCAAGCGGTCTCCAAGTCGTTCTATCAGGGGCTGTTCGGTTTCGACAAGGACATGAAACTGGTCAACGTGCTGGCCGACAGCTACGAAGCCAGCCCCGATGCGCGCGTCTACACGTTCAAGCTGCGTCATGGCGTGAAGTTCCAGGACGGTACAGACTTCAACGCCGCCGCGGTCAAGGCGAACTTCGACCGGGTGACCGATCCGGCGAACAAGCTCAAGCGCTACAACATGTTCAACCGCATCGAGAAGACCGAAGTGGTCGATCCGTACACCGTGAAGATCACGCTGAAGGCGCCGTTCTCGGCCTTCGTCAACGTGCTGGCGCATCCATCTGCGGTGATGATTTCGCCGGACGCGCTGAAGAAATACGGCAAGGACATCGCGTTCCATCCGGTCGGCACGGGGCCGTTCGAACTGGTGAAGTGGGACCCGGCGGGCGATCTGACGGTGAAGAAGTTCGCGGGCTACTGGAAGAAGGGCTATCCGAAGGTCGATGCGATCGACTGGAAGCCCGTGGTCGACAACAACACGCGCGCTGCGCTGATGCGCACCGGCGAGGCGGACTTCGCGTTCCAGGTGCCGTTCGAACAGGCCGCGCAGTTGCAAACCAGCCCGAAGGTCGACCTTATCGCATCGCCGTCGATCATTCAGCGCTACATCAGCCTGAACGTGAACCAGAAGCCGTTCGACAATCCGAAGGTGCGTGAGGCGCTGAACTACGCGGTCAACAAGGAGGCGCTCACCAAGGTCGTATTCGCCGGCTATGCGACGCCGGCCGACGGCGTGGTGCCGCAAGGCGTCGACTACGCGGTGAAACTGGGACCGTGGCCGTATGACCCGGCCAAGGCGCGCGAGTTGCTGAAGGAAGCGGGCTATCCGAACGGTTTCGAAACCACGCTGTGGTCCGCGTACAACTACTCGACCGCGCAGAAGGTGATCCAGTTCGTGCAGCAGCAATTGGCGCAAGTCGGTATCAAGGCGCAGGTCGAAGCGCTCGAAGCGGGCCAGCGCGTCGCCAAGGTGGAAAGCGCGCAGGATGCCGCCACGGCACCGGTGCGTATGTACTACGCGGGCTGGTCGTCGTCGACGGGTGAAGCCGACTGGGCCATCACGCCGCTGCTCGCATCCGTCTCGTTCCCGCCGAAGATGGTCAACACGGCGTACTACAAGAACGACACGGTGGACAGCGACCTGAAGCAGGCGCTCGAAACCACCGACCGCGCGAAGAAAGCCGACCTCTACACAGACGCGCAAAAACGCATCTGGGCTGACGCGCCGTGGATTTTCCTCGTCACGGAGACGGTCGTGTACGCGCGCAGCAAGCGTCTGTCGGGCGCGTACGTGGCGCCGGACGGCTCGTTCAATTTCGACGAGATCGCGATCAAGTAATGCACTGGCCGTGCGGTCCGGCGCGCCGTTTCAGACGCGCGCCGGACTGCACGGCCGCCATGCCGCCGTACCAGATCTTTCGTTGCCCGCACTATTGCCGGATTGGGTTCCATGCTGAACTTTCTCGTCAAACGTCTCTTTGGCCTGCTGCCGACGCTCTTTATCGTCGCCGTGCTGGTGTTCCTGTTCGTGCATCTACTGCCGGGCGATCCGGCGCGGCTCGCCGCCGGCCCCGACGCGGACGAGGCGACCGTCGCGCTGGTGCGTGCCGACCTCGGCCTGAACAAGCCGATGCCGCAGCAGTTCGCGAACTTCTTCGTGAAGATCGCACACGGCGATTTCGGTATCTCGACACGCAGCAAGCGGCCGGTGAGCCAGGAAATCGGCGAGCGCTTCATGCCGACGCTGTTGCTCACGCTCGCCAGCATGGTGTGGGCGGTGGTGTTCGGCATGGGCATCGGCATCGTGTCGGCGGTGTGGCGCAACCGCTGGCCTGACCGGCTCGGCATGACGCTCGCGGTGTCGGGCATCTCGTTTCCGGCATTCGCGCTCGGCATGCTGCTGATGGAAATTTTTTCGGTGAAGCTCGGCTGGCTGCCGATTGTCGGCGATGGGTCGTGGCAGAGCTACGTGCTTCCGTCGCTGACACTCGGCGCGGCTGTCGCGGCGGTGATGGCGCGCTTCACGCGGGCCTCGTTCGTCGAAGTGCTGAACGAAGACTTCGTGCGCACCGCGCGCGCCAAGGGCGTGCCTGAGCGCCTCGTGATCGTCAAGCACTGCCTGCGCAACGCGATGATCCCTGTCGTCACGATGATGGGCCTGCAATTCGGTTTTCTGCTGGGCGGCTCGATCGTGGTCGAAGTGGTGTTCAACTGGCCGGGCCTTGGGCGTCTGCTGGTGGACGCGGTGTCGATGCGCGACTATCCGGTGATTCAGGCTGAAGTGCTGCTGTTCTCGCTCGAATTTATCATTATCAATCTGGTCGTGGACGTGTTGTACGCCGTGATCAACCCGACCATCCGTTTCAAGTGAGGCCCGCATGAGCATCTCTGCAACCGAGGCGAATGCGGCCAAGGCCGCTCTTGTACAAAACGCGATCCGCACGCCGTGGAGCGAGTTCTGGCGTAAATTCCGCAAGCAGCACGTCGCGCTCGCCGCCGGTATTTTCGTACTGCTGCTGATTGCGGTGGCGATTCTCGCGCCGCATATCGTGCCGTACGACCCGGAGAACTTCTTCGACTACGATGCGTTGAACGCGGGACCTTCCGCGGCGCATTGGTTCGGCGTCGACTCGCTGGGCCGCGATATTTTCAGCCGCATTCTGGTTGGCTCGCGTATTTCGCTGGAGGCGGGATTTCTGTCTGTGGCAATCGGCGCGGTGATCGGCACGTTCTTCGGTTTGCTGGCCGGGTACTACGAAGGCTGGTGGGATCGCATCACGATGCGCGTGGCCGATGTGCTGTTCGCTTTCCCCGGCATTCTGCTCGCGATCGGCGTGGTGGCGATTCTCGGCAACGGCATGATCAACGTGATCTGCGCGGTTGCGATCTTCAGCATTCCGGCATTCGCGCGGCTCGTGCGCGGCAATACGCTGATGCTCAAACATCTCACGTATATCGAGGCGGCGCGCAGCATCGGCGCATCCGATTGGACCATTATCATGCGCCACATTCTGCCGGGGACGATTTCCTCGGTGGTGGTGTACTTCACGATGCGCATCGGCACCTCGATCATCACCGCGGCAAGCCTGTCGTTTCTCGGGCTCGGCGCGCAACCGCCGACCCCCGAGTGGGGCGCGATGCTCAATGAAGCGCGTGCCGATATGGTCACGGCGCCGCATATCGCGCTGTTTCCGAGTCTGGCGATTTTCCTGACCGTGCTGGCGTTCAACCTGCTCGGCGACGGTCTGCGCGACGCGCTCGATCCGAAGCTCGACAGGCCATGAAGCCTGCTGAGCGCGAAGGCGCGCCGCATATCGGCGAATTGCTGTCTGGTCCGCTCGGCTCGATCGCCGACGTACCGGGTGTTACTGTTGGCCACTGCACCCTCGACGAGGGCGCGGTGCAAACCGGTGTGACGGTGATTCGCCCGCATCCTGGCGATGCGTTTCTCGACAAGGTGCCGGCGGCGGCGTCGGTGATCAACGGGTTTGGCAAAAGCATCGGGCTCGTGCAAGTCGAAGAGCTCGGCACGCTGGAAACGCCGATTGCGTTGACCAACACATTCGGCGTCGCCGCCGTCGCGCAGGCGCAGATTCGCGCTGCAATTCGTGCGAATCCTCAGGTCGGGCGTGAATGGTCGACGGTTAATCCGCTCGTGTTCGAATGTAATGACGGATTCCTGAACGACATCCAGGCGCTGGCGGTCACCGATCAGCATTTCGACCACGCCTACGCGGGCGCGAGCGCGGATGTCGCGAGCGGAGCGGTCGGTGCGGGGCGCGGCATGTCGTGCTTCGATCTGAAGGGCGGCATCGGCAACGCGTCACGCGTGACCGCCATTGCCGGGCGCGACTATACAGTCGGCGCGCTCGTGCTGGCGAACTTTGGCCGCCTGCCGATGCTGACAGTCGATGGCGTATCGCTTGGCCGCGTGCTGGCCGAGCGCGTGGCGCAAGCGGCGCAAGCGGCGAGCGTGGCAAGCGTCACGAAAGCGGAGCTGGGTTCGATCATCATGATCGTCGCCACTAACGCGCCGCTCGACGCGCGCCAGCTCAAGCGTCTCTCACTGCGTGCGGCGGCGGGTCTCGCGCGGACCGGTTCGGTGTACGGCCACGGCAGCGGCGATATCGCGCTGGCGTTTTCAACGGCGTACACGGTCCCGCACACGGCCGACTTCGTCACGCTTCCCCCATTGCTCGCCGACGCGCGTCTCGATCCGCTCTTTAGCGCTGCCGCGGACAGCGTGGAGCAGGCGATTCTCGATGCGCTGTGGAGCGCCGCGTCCGTGACCGGGCGCGACGGTCATCGCCGTCTATCGCTGCGCGACAGCGTCCCCGATCTTGCTCAACTACTGAAACGCGCCCCCTGATGAAAGTTCTCATTTCCGCCGACATCGAAGGCGTTGCCGGTGTGTTTCATCCTGAACAAACGCGCGCCGGCAACGGCGAATACGAAGCCGCTCGCCGCTGGATGACCCTCGAAGCCAATGCCGCAATCGAAGGCGCATTCGCCGGCGGTGCGACGCAGGTGTGGGTCAACGACTCGCATGGGGCCTTTCGCAATCTGCTGCCCGATCTGCTCGATGATCGTGCGCAGGTGGTGCTTGGCAAACCGCGCACGCTTGGCATGATGGCCGGGCTTGAATATGGCGCCGCGCTGGTCTTCATGATCGGCTATCACGCGATGGCGCAAACGCGCGGCATCCTCGCGCATACGATCAACAGCTTTGCATTCGCGCGCGTTTCTTTGAACGGCGTCGAGGTCGGTGAAGCCGGATTATATGGAGCGTTAGCGAAAGAATATGGCGCAAAGGTAGCGCTTCTATCAGGCGACGACGTATTTGCCGAAGAAACCGCGCCGCGTTTTCCCGGGGCTCGCTTTGTCGTCACCAAGAGTGCGACGGGACACGCGAGCGGCGTGACGCAATCGCCGGCCAGCGCCCGCAAGGCGATTGAAGCCGCCGCGCGTGAAGTGGTTCAGCAGTCTCTCGCAGAGGGACACGCGCGGGAATCTGTGCGCGCCTCAGCGTTGCCTGTCGAGTGCGAGCTGCGCACGCAGACCAGCGCGCTCGCTGATCTGTTCTGCCAATGGCCGACGCTCACGCGCGTCGATGCCGTCACGCTGCGTTTTGGCGCGGCATCGGTCGAACATGCGGTGCGTATGTTGAACTGCCTGTCGGCCATGTCGTTCATGTTGCGTTAGGCGGCGGTCGCACCTAACGTCATTACGTTGGCCTATGCGCGACGATACGCGCGCCTAGGCCTGAACCACGCTACTGCTGCCGGCTCAGTTCGCGCGCGGCGCGATCGATCACATCCGCAATCTGACCCGCATGCGACACGGGCGCGAGATGGCTCGACGCCATCGGCACGATCTTCGCGCCCATCCGGTCGGCCATGAATTTTTCGAGTTCCGGCGACAGGGCCCGGTCCATCGTCGTCAGCACATACCACGACGGCTTGTCCTTCCACGCGACCTGACTGACCGTTTCGGTCAAGGTTTTCTCGGCGAGCGGGACTTGTGCTGCCGAGAGCACGCGCGTCAGATTTTCGGGAACGTCTGCCGCGATGTCGGCACGGTACTTCGTGCGGTCGAGCCAGAGAAAGCCGCTCGGGTCCTTGATGATGTTTTTGCCCGCGGGCATCGGCGCGCCGCGTTTCATCAGATCCATCGCCGTTTCGTGCAGGTCGGGCGCAATCGCCGCGACATAGACGAGTCCGGCGACGTTCGGCGCGTTCGCGCCCGCTTCGGTAATCACGATACCGCCCCAAGAGTGCCCGACCAGCAGGGTCGGGCCGTTCTGACGCGCGAGGACGCGGCGGGTCGCGGCGACATCGTCGGCGAGGGAGGTGAGCGGGTTCTGTACCGAACTCACGTGATAGCCCTTCTGCTGCAGTTTGGCGACTACGCCGTTCCAGCTCGAACCGTCGACGAATGCGCCGTGAACCAGCACGACGTTACGCACCGGGCCGGTCATGGGCGCGGCGGGGGGCGGGGCCGTGGCGGCCTTGACAGGCGGTGCGGCGGGCGCCATGGACGCCGGAGCAGGCGCTTCGGGCGCGCTCGCCTCCATGGCGGGTTCGGCTGGCGATTCGGCTGCCGGTTGCGCGATAGGCACCACGGCCGGCTCTGCAACGGGCACCACGGCAGGCGCCGCCGCGGGCATAGCGGCAGGGGCTGTTCCGGGCGCGGCGGTCTGGGCGAGAGCGGCGGCGCCCGCGAAACAGAGAGACAAAGCAGCGGCGCAAAGCAAACGCAAACGTTTGAGCGACATGTTGAATCTCCGAAGGCTGAAACCCCGACTAGGCGACCATACAGAAGCGTTGGGCCAGTGACAATCCCAATCCTCACCGTTAAGTGCGGAGCAGAACCAAGCGCGGGTTGCTCCCAATATTTAGGCAATTTCGGCCGCAGTAAAATTTCAGGTTCGGCCCGGCCGGACCATAAGTCCGGCCGGGCGATCCTTATCCATACACTGGGGCGCAATTTTGAATAGTGCACAGCAGCAAGACGGCCTGAAGCGGGGGCTCAAGAATCGCCACATCCAGCTCATCGCGCTGGGCGGGGCGATCGGCACCGGCTTGTTTCTCGGCTCCGCCAGCGTGTTGCAGGCAGCCGGCCCGTCGATGATCCTCGGCTACGCGATCGGCGGCATCATCGCCTTCATGATCATGCGGCAACTGGGCGAAATGGTGGCGCAGGAACCGGTGGCCGGCTCGTTCAGCCACTTTGCGTACAAGTATTGGGGCGACTTCCCGGGCTTCCTGTCCGGCTGGAACTACTGGGTGCTGTACGTGCTAGTGAGCATGGCGGAGCTGACCGCGGTCGGCACCTACGTGCATTACTGGTGGCCGGGCGTGCCCACGTGGGTCTCGGCGCTCGTGTGCTTTGCCGGCATCAACGCAATCAATCTGGCGAACGTCAAGGCATACGGCGAGACCGAGTTCTGGTTTGCGATCATCAAGGTGGTGGCGGTGATCGGCATGATCGTGTTCGGCGGCTATCTGCTGTTCAGCGGCCATGGCGGTCCGCAAGCCTCGATCGCCAACCTCTGGAGCCACGGCGGCTTTTTCCCGCACGGCTTTCATGGCCTGTTCACGATGCTCGCGGTCATCATGTTCTCGTTCGGCGGTCTGGAGCTGATCGGCATCACGGCGGCTGAAGCCGACGAGCCGCAAAAAAGCATTCCGAAGGCCGTGAATCAGGTGATCTACCGGATTCTGATTTTCTACATCTGCTCGCTGGCGGTGCTGCTCTCGCTGTACCCGTGGAACGAAGTGGCGGCGGGCGGCAGCCCGTTCGTGATGATCTTCTCGCAGATCGGCTCGACGCTGACCGCGAATGTCCTCAACGTGGTGGTGCTGACCGCGGCGCTGTCGGTCTACAACAGCGGCGTGTACGCGAATAGCCGCATGCTCTACGGCCTCGCGGAGCAGGGCAACGCGCCGCGCGCGCTGATGAAGGTCGACCGGCGCGGTGTGCCGTACATGGCGATTGGGTTGTCGGCGCTTGCCACCTTCACCTGCGTGATCATCAACTATCTGATACCGGCCGAAGCACTCGGTTTGCTGATGGCGCTGGTGGTGGCCGCGCTGGTGCTGAACTGGGCGCTGATCAGCCTGACGCATCTCAAGTCGCGCAAGGCGATGATCGCGGCGGGCGAGACGCTCGTGTTCAAGTCGTTCTGGTTCCCGGTCAGCAACTGGATTTGCCTCGCTTTCATGGCGCTGATCCTGGTGATTCTGGCGATGACGCCGGGCCTGTCGGTCTCGGTGTGGCTCGTGCCGGTGTGGCTGGCGGCGATGTGGGCCGGCTACGTGTTCAAGCGTAAGCGCGCGACCGTACACGGCGGAGCGCGGGTGGCGGGACGATAAGGTGTGCCGAACGGTGTGAGCGGCAACATGCGCGCTCACACGCGCAAGGGCTGCCGGCCGCGGGTGGCATAGCCACCGATCGACGTGTCCCGCCTCTCCGGTGACACCCCCATAGCGGTTATTTTGCGCCCGATCCAATAATATGAATTTGCAGCGTGGCGAAAGGACGTTTCAAATGAACATTGACCTTGCCCACTTCCAGCCGGGTGCCGCCCTGGTCGGCGGCTTGCTGATTGGCCTCGCGGCAGCGCTGCTCGTCACAGTCAGTGGCCGCATCGCCGGCATTAGCGGGATTGTTGGCGGCCTGCTCGACACGGCCTCCCGCGACCACGCATGGCGAATCGCGTTTGTGCTGGGACTATTCGCCGCACCGTGGGTGTTCAGGCTTGTCATGCCACTGCCGGCAATCACGATTGAATCGTCGCAGCCGGTGCTCGTTACCGCCGGCCTGCTGGTGGGCATCGGCACCCGCTACGCGTCTGGCTGCACGAGCGGCCACGGGGTATGCGGCCTTTCGCGAGGCTCGTTGCGCTCCCTCGCCGCCACTATCACGTTCATGGCAGTGGGCTTCGGCACCGTCTTCATCACCCGACATCTCCTGGGGCTTTGACATGCAGATTCTTGGCGCACTGTTCGCAGGCCTGATATTCGGCATTGGCCTGATTATCTCCGGTATGGCCGACCCCGCGAAGGTACTGGGGTTCCTGGATCTGGCCGGCAGCTGGAATCCGTCGCTGGCATTTGTCATGGCAGGGGCAGTCGGCGTGGGCAGCGTTGGATTTGCCATTGCGCGCCGGCTTGATCGCAGCCTGTCCGGCGCGCCAATGCGGTTGCCCACGGCCACGCGCATCGACCGTCGTTTGCTCGTGGGGAGTGCCGTGTTTGGTGCCGGCTGGGGCCTTGCGGGACTCTGCCCAGGACCGGCGCTCGTGAACGTGGGCAGCGGTGAGCCGGATGCGGTGTTGTTCGTTATTGCCATGCTGGTGGGCATGGCGATTTTCGCGGTGATCGAGAGATTATCCGTACGCACCGGCCGAACATAAATCTGAGGCGCCCCCGGCTCTCATCCGAACCGAACGCAATAAACCGGCGGCAAATGCGCTGACAGCAAATGCCAGCTTTCACCGGCGTCGTTGGACGTCCATAGCGCGCCGGTGGTCGAACCCATCGCGAGGCGCGTGCCGGAGTCATCCACAGCGAGTCCGTGCCGATACACGAGGTCATACGCCGGTGAGGGCGGCAAGCCATTCGAGAAACGCTCGAAGGTGCGGCCGCCGTCGCGTGTTCGCGTAACGACGAACCGGCCGTCCACGGGCATGCGGCACACGTCTTTCACGGCGGGCACGAACCACGCGGTGTCCGGCTCGTGGGGGTGCACGGCAACCGCGAAGCCGAAGCTCGATGGCTGCGCTTCGATCCGCTGCCAGTGCGCCGCGCCGTCGGTCGAGCGGAAGATTGCGCAGTGATGCTGCGTCCACAGCGCATCCGGGTTTGCCGGGCATTGCACGACGCGGTGCGGGTCCTGCACATTGGCTTCGCCGCGCCGCTCAGGCGGCATATAGTCGGCCTCCATGCCATCGGCACTCACGCGCCAGGTCGTGCCGCCGTCATCGGTTTGCCAGACGCCTCCGCACGACACGCCAATCGTCACGTGCCGGCTGTCGCGCGGATCGACCATCACGGAATGGATGCCCGGCGCGTCGTAGCCGCCACCGAACCATTCGCGGCGCTCCGGACGATCCCACAGCGCGCGGTTGAGCACCCATGTGTCGCCGCCATCGGCGGAACGGAAAAGGCCGCCTGGAATCGTGCCGGCCCATAAAACGCCGGGTTCGTCCGGGCCGCCGGTTTCGAGCGACCAGATTTGCTGAAGCGTCCAGGGCGGGGTCGGCGGGGTGGCGGCGCTCGCATTGTCGGCGTTGGTGTCCTCACTCGCCTGCGCGCCGTCGGCAGTGGGCGGCGTCTTGTCGGCAGGTTGGGGCGGGTAGACGGGAACCGTGCACTCTTCCCAGTCCGCCATGTCCGCGCGCCGGCGATGCAGCTTGACGCCAAAGTGGCCGAGATTAAGCGCGGCATACAGCGAACCGTCGCGTGGATCGGCCAGCACCATACTCACCGGCTCGCCGATGAAATGCGGTTCGCCGAGCGACCAGCCTCCCTTGCCATCGGCTTGCAGAATGAACAGCCCCTTGCGGGTTGCGACAAGCAATCGATCGCTCATGCGAGTGACTCCGATTCCATGCAGCTCTCAGTTAAGAACAGAACCCTTTTACCCACCCGACAGCGCCTGCACCACATAAACACGGCTTTCCATGTCGAGAACATCGGACAGATGCTGCCGGTCACGCACCCGCCGGCCGTCGACAAACACAACGAGATGCCGGCGCAGTGCGCTCTGGTCATCCAGGATGTAGCCGCGTAGTCGAGGCTGCGCGACGAAGACGGCCTCGAGCGCTTCCCGGATCGTGCGCGCATCGACTTCGCGCTCGGGCGTTGCGATATGCCGCTGAATCGAAGCAGCGAAGAAGATGTGCGCCATGGCTGCGTAGTGGTGCGAGAAGAGCCGCGTTTGTTGAGTCTATAGTTTAGGCGATTCGCCTGGCGCTTCGCCGCGCCGCCCCAGTTGGCCGATAGCCCCCGTTCGATCTAGCTGTTCGCCTCTAGCAACTCCATGCGCTTGCGCTGCAGGAACCGGCGCGCGGCCGGATCGCGCTCGAGGCCGATCGCGAGATCGTACGCGCCGAGCGCCTCCTCCGCCGCGCCGGCACGCGCGAGCAGATTGGCGCGCGCGGCCCAGTACGGCTGGTAGTCGGCCAGCCGCGGATCGTCGGCATATGGCTCGAGCGCGTCGAGCGCCGCCCGTGGACCGTCCCGTTCCGCCAGCGCGAGCGCGCGGTTCACCGCGACCACCGGCGAGGCCGCAATCGCGAACAGCGCATCGTAGAGCTGCACGATCTCGTCCCAGTTCGAGCGATGCGTCCGGCAGCGATACACGTGCGCTGACTGCAGCGCGGCCTCGAGCTGAAAGCGTCCGATTGCGTCCAATGTGTTCGCGCGCCGCAGCAGGGTGTCGGCTGCGTCGATCATCGGCGCGTTCCATGTCGCCGGATCCTGAGCCGAGAGCGGCACGTATTCGCCGGCCGCATCGCGTCGCGCATCGCGCCGCGCCTGCGCATACAGCATCAGCGCGAGCAGACCCAGCGTCTCGGGCTCCTCGGGCAGCAGTTCGACAAGCAGATGGGCAAGAAACAGCGCCTCGTCCGCGAGATCGCGCCGCCCGGTATCGCCGCCGACCGGATCGGTCCACCCTTCCGCGTAGGCTGCGTAGACCGCTTCCAGCACCGCGGCGAGCCGCTCGGGCAACTCCTCGCGCTCGGGCACGCTGAACGGAATTCCCGCTTCGCGAATCTTGTTCTTCGCCCGCACGAGGCGCTTGCTCATCGCAGCGGGCGACGTCAGGAACGCGGACGCAATGGTCTGCGCTTCGAGTCCCAGCACCACCTGCAGCATCAGCGGCGTGCGGATCGCGGCCTCGAGCGCGGGGTGCGTGCACGCGAACAGCAGCGCAAGCCGCCGGTCGGGCAACGCGCCTGCTTCATGCTCGTCGATTTCGTCGGCGAGGATCACGAGCTGGTTTGTCACGTCGTCGCCGATCCGGCGATGGCGCGCGCCGTCGATCGCCCGGCGGCGCGCAACCGTCATCAGCCACGCTTCGGGATTCGCGGGGCAGCCGCGCTCGGGCCAGT
>DASVNP010000293.1:0-24920 GCA_036383775.1 Paraburkholderia sp.
GTGACGCCAAGGGGCTCTATGTCCGTGCGCGGCGCGGCGAGATCCCGGACTTCACGGGCATTTCCGGGCCGTACGAAACACCGCTCGAGCCCGATGTGGTGATCGAAACCGCCCGCACATCCGTTGACGAAGCGGTTGACCGTCTGCTCGCGTATCTGACCGCGATGGGGTACCTGGGCGAATAGCCAGGGTTGACTCGGCACGCTTGCGTGCTCAGCTTGCAGGCTCGTCAATTCTGCATAGCGTCAGTGCAGCAAACTCGCCGAATGGTGCAACACCGGGTACACGCCGATGATGAACGCCGCGTAAATCGCGGCCATCGTCACGCCGGCGGCCGTGCCCCAGATGTCGCGCGATGCCGCGCCCTGGCGGAAGTACACAGGCAGGCCCACGGCCAGGTAGCCGATCAAGAAAAATGCGATGACCGCGCGTACCGGCGACAGATCGTGGCCGATAAATTCGAATAGCGCGGACCAGCTTAATTCAGGCATGGAAGGGCGGGCTACAGGAGATGCGGATGTTTGCGCGGGCTACGGAGACGGCGCGCAAACTGACGGGGATTCAAGGTCTTCAGGACGACAAGGGGCAAGCACAACACCGTGTGAAATTGTACTGCCCCGGAATGCGGCTGCGCTGCCTGAACGGTAATTTTTATCCGGCTTTGCAACGCTTCATTCCGCTTTCATGGCGCGGCGATCAGCGCTTTCGCAAAGGCTCGAGCAGCGGCTTCAATCCGTTGTGATCGATCTCGTGCATCAAGGCCAGCAGCCGGCCGATTTCTCCTGGCGGAAAGCCTTCGCGGGCAAACCAGTTTAGATAATTGCCGGGCAGGTCCGCAATCACACGGCCCTTATATTTTCCGTAAGGCATGACCTGCGTGACCAGCATCTGGAGGTGTTCGGGATTCATCGCAAGGAGGTCGGTGCGGGCAACGTTGCACGCGAAATGATGGGAGTGCTCGCTGGATTTGCATTGTAGCGTGCGCTGCAGGCATCGCGTGGGCGTGGTAACGTCGCCGCTTTCCGGTCATACAATCAACAGGACAAAGTAAATGGAATACCGCAGGCTCGGCGACTCCAACGTGCAGGTCAGCCTGATTGGTCTCGGCACCATGACGTGGGGTGAGCAGAACACGGAGCAGGACGCACACGCACAGATCGATTACGCACTCGATCACGGCGTCAACCTGATCGATGCCGCTGAAATGTACCCGGTGCCGCCGCGTCCCGAGACGCAAGGTTCGACCGAGCGCTTCATCGGCACGTGGCTCGCACGGCACCGCGGCGCGCGCGAGAAAATCGTGCTGGCCACCAAGATCGCCGGCCCGGCGCGTCAACCGCATAACCCGCGCCATATTCGTGGCGCAGGCAACCAGTTCGATCGCAAGAATCTCACCGAAGCGCTTAACGATAGCCTGACGCGCCTGCAAACAGAGTACGTGGATCTGTATCAGCTGCACTGGCCGGATCGCAGCACGATGACGTTCGGCCGTTCCGCATATCCGTGGGTCGACGATGAATACACTGTGCCGATCGAAGAAACGCTGTCGGTCCTCGCCGAGTTCGTCAAGGCCGGCAAGGTGCGTCATATCGGCGTGTCGAACGAAACGCCGTGGGGTGTCGCGCAGTTTCTGCGCGCTGCGGAAAAGCTCGGCTTGCCGCGCATTGTGAGTATTCAGAACCCGTACAGCCTGCTGAATCGCACGTATGAAGCGGGTCTATCCGAGTACGCGCATCGCGACAATATTGGCTTGCTGGCTTATTCGCCGCTGGCCTTCGGCTGGCTCTCGGGCAAGTACGAAGGCGGCGCGCGGCCGGCCGGCGCGCGCATTTCGCTGTTCGAGCGTTTTCAGCGCTACAGCAAGCCGCAAGCGGTCCGGTCGACTACGCGGTACGTGGAACTGGCCCGGCGCCATGATTTGTCGCCCGCGCAATTCGCGCTGGCTTTCGTGAACAGCCGGCCGTTTGTGACCAGCAATCTGATCGGCGCGACTTCGCTCGATCAGTTGAAGGAAAACATCGCCAGCGCAGAGGTGAAACTCTCGCCCGAGATGCTCGCGGAAATCGATGCGCTGCATGAATTGCAGCCGAATCCGGCGCCTTGATGTTTGAGCGTCTGGCGCAGGGTGCGCGCAGGCTCTAAAGCGGGATCGATTCAGGCTTCTGGATTGCCCCGGCTTCATTGCCGGGGCGGTTGCACAGCGCCGGAGCTTGCCTTGGTCACCGCGCGGCCATCAAGCCCATCAAGCCCATCAAGCCCATCAAGCCCATCAAGCACGCTCAGCGAATCTTCAACCTCCCACGCACGGCGTACAGCGCCAGCAGGCTCGCCACGGCGCAGAACATCAGATAGAAACCGGGCGCGAGCTTGTTGCCGCTGGCATCGATCAGCCAGGTGATCACGAACGGTGCAAAGCCTCCAAACACCGTGACGCCGATGTTGTAGCTCACCGACAAACCGGTTGCGCGCGTCTGCGTCGGGAAAATCTCCGACATCAAGGCGGGCAGCGCGCCGAAATACGTTGCTTTCAAGACGCCGATCCAGATCAGCGCGAGCAGCATCGTCGCGAACGACGGATGCGCGTTCATGTACATGAAGGCCGGATAGACCGTCACCAGCATCAGTCCGGCGGCCGTCGCCATGATGCGGATGCGCCCGAGGCTGTCGGAGAGGTGGCCGGCGAACGGCGTCAGCACGGTCAGCACGACGCCGGTAGCGAGCGTGGCCGCGAAACCGGTCGAAGCGGGCAGGTGCAACTGCTTGATCGCGTAGGTCGGCATGTACAGGATCATGTAGTTGGCCGCCGTCGAAATGATCAGCGAACCGACCGCGAGCAGCATGCGAACCTTCTGCGTGCCGAACAGGTCGCGCAGGGGCGTGCGGGCTTTGGGCTCGGCCTTGAACTCGGCACCTTCGTCCACGTAGCGGCGAATATAGAAACCGACAGGACCGATGGCGAGGCCGAAGAAAAACGGCACGCGCCATCCCCATGATTCGAGTTGCGCGGCCGTGAGCTGGCTCGTGAGCAGCGCGCCGAAACCTGATGCGAGCAGCGTGGCGAGCCCCTGGCTCGCGAACTGCCAGCTGCCCATGAAGCCGCGCCGCGCGGGCGCATGTTCGACCAGAAACGCCGTGGAAGCGCCGAACTCCCCGCCCGCCGAAAACCCTTGCACGAGCCGCGAGAGCAGGATGCCCGCGGGCGCCCACAGGCCGATTGCCGCGTAAGGCGGCATCACGGCGATCGTGAGGGTGCCGATCATCATCAGCCCGATCGACAGCAGCAGCGATGCCTTGCGTCCGGCGCGATCCGCGAGTGAACCCAGCATGAGTCCGCCGAGCGGGCGGATCAGGTATGAGATGCCGAAGGTGCCGAGCGTGAGCATCAGCGAAATCGCTTCAGTGCTCGCCGGAAAGAACAGCTTCGCGATCGTCACGGCGAAGAATCCGTAGACGACGAGGTCGAACCATTCGAGCGCGTTGCCGATCGACGCCGCGAGAATGATGCGATGAACCTTCGCGGCGGACGGCCGCGCGGCGCTGGCTTGCAGTGTTGACGTGCTCATCGTGGGTGTGCCTTGTGACGGATAAGGGCGTGCCGGGCCCGATCGCTCGAATGGGCCCGGGGTGTGCTCAGGTCTTGCTCAGATTACGCTGACGTTGCGTGCGGGTTCGGCTCACGCCGCAGCCGTGCGTGCAGCGTTGCGTGCGCTCGCGCGTGGCGAGTTCTCGCCGAGATCCCAGAAGAGCCCCGCCATGATCTGCAGACCCTCGCGCACGACCGGGCCGAGCAGGTGTTCGTTGGGTGCGTGCTGCGAACAGGCCGGATACGAGTGCGGCACCCAGATGGTCGGCAGGCCGAGCGTGTCGGCGAATACTTCGTTGGGCAGCGTGCCGCCCAGGTTCGGCAGCACGGCGGTTTTCTTGCCGGTGGTGTGTTCGAGCGACGCAATGGCCCACGTGACCCACGGATCGTCCGGGTTCAGACGGGTGGCGGGCGCGCCGCGCTCAACGTCGATCTGCACCAGAAAAAAACCGTGCGCATCCAGATGCGTGCGCAGATGCTGTTCGAGGTTGTCCCAATCGGTGCCGACCACGAAGCGCAACTGGCAATGCGCGAACGCGGCCGACGGTATCGCGTTGACCGGGTTCTCCGGATTGCCGGCCTTGAAGGCCAGAATTTCGAAGCTGTTCCAGCCGAACACGCGCTCGGGCGCGCTCAGGCCGGGTTCGCCCCAGTTCTCGTCGACTTCCGGATCGCCCGGACCTCCGCCCACCGTGATATCCGCCAGAGCACGGCGCACCGCCTCGGGAATCGACGGCGGGCGCAAGCCGACGACGGCAATCACGCCGCGCGCATCGACCAGGCTCGCCAGCGCGTTCGCCAATACCGTGGCCGGATTGCGCAGCAGACCGCCCCAATTGCCCGAATGATGCGCACCGTCGCGCAGGTTCAGCGAAAGCTTGAAGTTTACCGAGCCGCGCGAGCCAAGAAACACCGTGGGACGGCGCGCGGCAAGACGCGGGCCGTCGGAGGCGATCAGTACGTCGGCGGCCAGCTCATCCCGGTGCGCGTGGCAGATCGCGTCGAGCCCCGGCGAGCCGGTTTCCTCGCCCATCTCGATCAGCAGCTTCGCGTTGAAGCCGAGCTTGCCGCCACGCGCGGCCAGCACGCTCGCCAGAGCGGCCAGATTGATGGTGTGCTGGCCCTTGTTGTCGGCGGTGCCGCGGCCGAACCAGCGTTCGCCTTCAATCGTCACGGCCCACGGTGTCAGCGGCGCACGCCACTGGCTGTCGTAACCGCGCACGACGTCGCCGTGGCCGTAGATCAGGACGGTGGGCAGATCGTCGCCCTCGTGGCGGTGCGCGATCAGGAAGGGGCCAGAGCCGTCCACCGGGTTATCGACGATGCGCGCGCTGAAACCGAGACCGGTGACTTCCGGCGTGATTTCGTCGCTCAGATACGACAGCAGCGTGGCGGCGCGGCCGCTCTCCTGACTTTCGGTGCGAAATCCGACTCGGCGGTTGAGGGTCTCGAGAAAGGCGCCTGATTCGAAATGGTGGGTGGCGTGCTCGATGGCCTGGGTACGGCTCATGTGTGTCTCCAATGCGGGGCGGAATGCGGAGTGCGTGGTCCGGTGTTCGACTTCGATTGGCCACGGCCTCACGCTTTGAACCGATTCTAGGAGGCCGTTTTTTTTGTCACAATGATCGTCTTTCGAAGCTTGCGTTGCTGAAAAGGCAAAGCTCGCTGCACGCGTCGACGCATAGGGAGTGGCTTGCCCACCGTCGCGCATCGTTCAGACAGGACCACTCCATGGCACTTTCGCTGCATGGCATCGCCTTGCGCTATTTCGTCGAAGTCGCGCGCACGGGCTCGATCAGCGACGCGTCCACGCGGCTGCACGTCGCCGTGTCGGCGATCAGCCGGCAGATTGCGCGGCTCGAAAGCGAGCTCGGCGTGACGCTGTTCGAGCGGCGCCCGCGCGGCATGGCGCTTTCAGAGGCCGGCGAACGGCTGCTTGCCTACGCGCAGCGCAGCCTGCTCGAGGCGGAGCATGTGATGAAAGAGATCGGCGGTCTCGAGACCTTGCATGGCAGCATGATCAAGGTGGTGAGTTCCGAAGGTTTCGCCGCCGACTTTCTGCCGGCGGCGATGGCGGCGTTTCGCATCCGGTATCCGGGCATCGACTTCACGCTCTCCGTGATGTCGCCGGGCGCGGCGACCCGCGAGGTGCGCGACGGCGACGCCGATCTCGCGTTGACGTTCAGCCTCGCGCCGGAGAAGGGCGTCAAGGTCGAACATACCGAGCGCGCGCCGGTGCTGGCGCTGCTGCGCGCGGATCACCCGCTGGCTGCGCGCGCGAAGGTGTCGCTGGCCGACTTGCAGCGCTATCCGCTGGTGCTGCCCGAGTCCGGCACCACGATTCGTCAGTTGATCGACATTACCTGCGTGCTCGAGGGGATCCTGCTCGAACCCGAACTGACCTGCAACAACAGCGGCGCGATGTACCGTTACGCGCAGAAGTCCGGCGCGATCATGTTCACCGGCCTGCTGTCGGTGCGTGACCGATACGCCGGCGACGGCTTTGTCGTCGTACCGCTGACGCATCCGCAGATGCGTCAGCGCAGCATTCAGGTGCAGACCATGGCGGGACGCGAACTGCCGCCCTCGGTGCGAGCGTTCCGGGACTTTCTGATCGGGGAGATGGCGGGGCCGAAGCCGGCGGGTGGCGGTGCCCCAGTGGCGGCGCGCAAACGAGCCAGACGCCGAGCCAGACGCAACCCGGGCGCCGCCGGTTGAAAGGCAAATGTCCCTGCTGGAACACGAATCACGACCTACACTGTGGTGGACGGGGCGGGGCATAGGTAGTCCCCTTCGGGGCAAGCAGGAAGTCCCCTTCGGGGCAAGCAGGAAGTCCCCTTCGGGGACAGCGGTGGTACGATTCAGCCCCAAAAAACGGTGAGTGGCGCGCTCGATACGGCGTGCCGTCAACAACAGAGCGATAGGACTCAGGACATCGAATGGCGCAACAAAAAACCAACCCAAAACTCGAGCAGGCGCTGACGCGCGGGGATCTGGCAATCCGTCAGGCCAATTCGGCGCGGGCGACAGCATTGCTGCGCGCGCTGGCCAAGATGATCGTGGAAGCTTCGGCCACGATCGGCGTGGAAGCCTTCACGCTGATTCCTGACGGCGACAAGATCTACGATCCGGCTGATGGGTTGTGGCCGCAGGAATTGCAGATTTCGCTCGACGGTCCCGTCGAAGAAGCCGATCCGGATGAAGTTCGTACGGTGCGCCTGCTCGCCGATGATCCGGGCACGGTGTTCCGGGTTCAATGGCAGCGCGCCGATGGAAAGATCGGCCGTCAGGATGGCGGGCCGTTCGCGACGGTAGCGTTCATTTCCGACGTCGACATTCCCTGGACGGACGACGAAGACTGAGCCGTTTGACGCGCAGCGAGGCGCCGATCTCGCGCGTGCGTTGATCGGCGCTTGCAGCGGACGCCGGCCGCGATCTATTTCATCATCCGGCGGCGGAACAGAACGGCCGACACGATAAACCCGCCCACCGCATAAGCCGCCAGTACGGCCACGTGCACGGATGCATTGTCGAGCGGCCGCCCGAGCATCGCCGGGCGCATCAGATCGACGGCATGCGCGAGAGGCAGCACGTTGGCCGCGCCCCGCGCGGCAGCGGGAAGTTGTGAAACCGGGAAGAACACGCCGGAGAGCAGCAGCATCGGCGTCAATACCAGCGTCTGGTAGAACATGAAGAAGTCGTACGACGGCGCGAGCGCCGTCACGATCATGGCGATACTCGCGAATGCGAGCCCGGCCAGGATGATGACCGGCAAGGCCAGCAGCATCGACGGGAAATTCGCATAAGCCATGGCGCCGGCCACGAGCATGATCGCGGCCCCGGACAGCATCGCCTTGCTGGCCGCCCAGATCACCTCGCCGAGCACAATGTCACCGAGCGTCAGCGGCGTGTGCATGATCGCCTCCCAGGTGCGCTGCACGTGCATGCGCGAGAAGCCCGAGTACATCGACTCGAAACTCGCCGACATCATCACGCTGGAAGCCACGGTGCCGGCCGCGAGAAACGCGATGTACGAGACGCCGTCGACGTGCCCGACCATCAGCCCGAGACCGAAGCCGAGGCCGAACAGGTAGATCATCGGGTCCGCGAGATTGCCGAACATCGACGCGACCGCGAGTTTTTTCCAAACCAGATAGTTGCGGCGCCATACGGCGATCCAGTTGGTCGCGTTCGCGGGAAAGGCGCCGAAGGGTTCCTGTTTCGATGGCGTGTCGCCGGGCGTTTCGTAAGTACGTGCGTCCATTGCGTGTCTCGTGTGGCGTGCCCTATGGCACATCCTCTTGGGGCGCCCCCCAAAGGGGCGCCGCTATCGTTGTCGCGTTGTAGCGTGCCTCAGTCCTGCATCTCGCGGCCGGTAAGTCGCAGGAACACATCTTCCAGATTCGCCGGTCGGTGCAGATAGCGCAGGTCCGAGCGCTGCTTGAGCCTTGCATGTACCGGTTGCGCGTCGTTCACGTAGCAGAACAGCGTCTCGCCGCTGATCTCGGAGCGCTCGACCAGCGGCGCCAGTTCATCACGCAACGCGACCGGATCCGGGCCGAAGATCTCGATCACATCGCAACCGATCTCGGAGGCGATCAACGCGCTCGGCGCGCCTTCGGCGATTTTGCGCCCTTCCTCGATCACGCACAGCCGGTGACACAAGCGTTCGGCCTCTTCCATGAAGTGAGTGGTGAGCAGGATGGTTTTGCCGCGTGCCAGCAATGAGCGCAGCCGCTCCCAGATCAGATGCCGAGCCTGGGGATCGAGGCCGGTGGTCGGCTCGTCCATGATCAGCACGTCGGGATCGTTGACGAGCGCGCGGGCCAAGGTGAGGCGCCGCTTCATGCCGCCGGACAGTTCGCTCACGCGTGCATCCGCCTTGCTTTCGAGACGCGCGAATTCGAGCAGCGACGGCACCATCGCGCGGCATTGGGCGGCGCTCAAACCGAAGTAGCGGCCGAACACCAGCAGGTTTTCGCGGACCGTGAAATCGGGATCGAGGTTGTCGAACTGCGGCACCACGCCGACGCGCGCTCGCGCCACCCGCGCGCGGCCCGGAATCGGCTCGCCGCACAGGCGGATCGAACCGGCATCCGGCGCGGCGATGCCGAGCAGCATGCGCAGCGTGGTGGTCTTGCCAGCGCCGTTCGGGCCGAGCAGGCCAAAGCACTCGCCGGTGTTGACATGAAACGACAGTCCGTCGACGACCGCTCTATCGCCGTAGCTTTTTCTGACCTGGTGAAATTCGATGGCGGCTTCAGGCATGGTTCGATCGAGGCTCCGGAAAAGACGCAAATGACGCTAACGGCCGGGAAGGCCGCTTATTTTATGGCATCGGCAGACGAGGTGTTGGGCCGTGACCAGCGCTTGGGAGGCCGTTTCTTGCACTGCCGCAATGAGCTGTGAACCACTCGAACCTCGCATGCATCGGTTTGGGGCACACTTAGCGTTTTCCATCCCTTGCAAGCTGAATTGCGGCGCACCATGATTCATTCAGATCGCGCGTTCCGCGCGAGGGGAGAAAAATCATGGCGAGCTACCAAAAAATCCTGTTGTGCTACGACGGCTCGCGCGAAGGCCGCAAAGCGTTACGTTGTGGCGCCGATCTGGCGTTGGACCTGAAGGCCGAAACGCATCTGCTGTCGGTGGTCGATATGCGTTCGAGCATTGCTCAAAGCGCGGGCCTGCTCACCGATGTGGCTTGCGGCAGTTTCGAGAAGACCGCCCGCGACATCCTGCAGGAAGGCGTGGACTGGCTCACCGAGCGAGGCGTCAACGCGCAAGGGCATTTCGCGTTCGGTCACCCGATCGACGAGATCGCCAACCTCGCCAATCAACTGCATGTGGACCTCGTGGTGGTCGGCCACCGCTGCCGCACCGGTTTGTCGCGATGGTGGATGGGCGCGGGCAATACGCCGCTGCTCGACCGTGTTTCGTGCAGCATTCTGGTGGCCTGTTCTTCCGCGCAGGAACAACAGCAAGCAGCAGCTTGATGCGCCGTGGCGGCGGGCGTTGATCCCGTCGGCCGCCGCCGCTTGAAGACCGCCAGCAATCACTCGTTCAGGTTGATCGCGGCCAGCTTCCAGGTGAACAGGCCTTCGCGCTGGAAAATCGCCGAGTAACGCGCGTCGCCTGCGCCATGCTGGTATGTGACGGCGAACTCGTTGAGGCCGCGATAGCCGGCCGTGGTTTGCGGCGGCTGCGGCGGCGCGGTGTTGGCGTTGTTAGCCGGCTGGGCGGCCGACTCCGCAGCGGCACCGGGCGCGGGTGCAGGCGAGGCCGCAGCGGCGTTCGGCGGATTGTTCGCGGCGGGCGGCGCGGGCGGTCGCTCGCCTGGGTCGCCGCGTGGCGGCATGCCGTTGAGCAAGGCCGCTACGCCGTCCGGCGTTGCATAAGCGTCCACGAGCGGACCAATCAACGCCACACCGATCATCGCACCAAGAGCGGCCAATGGATTGCCGTTGCTGTGCTCGCCGAGCCGGCGCTCCAGCAGGCCGGTGACCTGCTGCCTCAGGCTCGCGCGTAACGCGGGAAAGTCGACGTACTGATTGACGGTCTGCGCATCGCGCGCATCGGCCGCGCGTTTGAGGTTGTTCAGCGCGATATACGGCGTCGCATAAGCAAAGCCCAACGCGGCAATCACCACAATCACCAGCAGCGTGATGATCAACGGACGGGTCGCGCTGCCTTTGGTACGTGTTGGAACTGCCATTGCTAGAGATTCTCCATCAGGTGTGATCTAACGTGGACCGCGGCCACACGAAAACGATCCCACGCGGTTTCATCTCGCCACCCGATTCTGGCTTTTCAAGCCTCGAACACCGCGCCGTGGAGGTTGGCTTCGTCAGCGATGCAGCGGTCGATCATGCGGCATACGGCGTCTACCGTGCCGACCATGATCAGGCGCGACGGCCCGTGATAGACCCGCACCGGGGCGCGACGCGCCGGTTCGGCCGTATTCAAACCCGAATTCAACGACACGCGGGCAAACGCCGGCAACGACGACGGCAGGCTCGACACGCCTGGTGCGGGCGAGTCGAACAACGACGGCGTGCTCAGCGTGGACACCTCGATCGATGAGCAGGGCACCAGCTTGCGCAGATGGCGCAGACGTCCGAACTGGCGAAAGGGCAGCAGGCGGGCAAGACGTTCCATGAGACTCTCCAGACGATGCAACGTTGATGCGGCGTTGGCGCGGCGTTTTATTTCGTTGTTTGATCCCGTAGAACGGGCGAGCAGGTCGGTTAGAACTCGCCAGGGCGGATCAGCCCTACGGCGATGCCCTCCAGCGCGAATTCCGCACTGCCGGTTTCAACGAAGATGTTTTCGTAATCGGGGTTCTCGGCGATCAGCTCGAGACCGTTCGGCCGGCGCTTCAGGCGCTTGACCGTGACGTCGTCGCCCAGCCGGGCAATGATGATCTGGCCGTCTTTGGCTTCGCTGCGCTTTTGCACCGCGAGCAGGTCGCCGTCGAAGATGCCCGCGTCGCGCATGGACAGCCCGCGCACCTTCAGCAGGTAATCGGGCTTGCTCGAGAAGAGCGCTGGGTCGCACGCGTAGTGCTGGGAAATGTGTTCTTGCGCGAGGATCGGACTACCCGCCGCCACCCGGCCGATCAGCGGCAGCGACAACTGCATGATGCTGGCATGCGGCAGCGTGAACTGATGCGGCAACTCGTCCGGGCCACTCAGCAAGCGGATGCCGCGCGACGCGCCGGCCGCGAGTTCGATCACGCCCTTGCGCGCGAGTGCGCGCAGATGTTCTTCTGCCGAGTTGGCCGAGCTGAAGCCCAGCTCGGCGGCGATTTCCGCGCGGGTGGGCGGGAAACCGGTGCGTTCGATAGCCCGGCGGATCAGATCGAAAACCTGCTGCTGTCGTGCGGTGAGTTTGGTCATGGCGCCACTGTATGTATGAACAGGTGACTGTATTTTTATACAGTATTCGGCGCAATTCAAGCTTTACTTTAAGTTCGTGGCCTCGGGTGGCGCTCCAGCGACGCCGGGCGGCGTCTTAACAGCCGTTTTCGTGCCGCAACGCCTTATCCAGCTGTCATTACCACTTTTGCGTATTAAAAAATGAAGAAACATTATTTTTAATGATGAAAGCCGTTCGATAGACTGGCCTCCGGGTTGGCGCTCATGTGCACGTGACCGCGACGCAGAACAACATCACACGCTGTTTTCAGCGCACTACAACGCGGAGAAAGTTGACATGACTCATCAAGGCGCGGGGCTGGCAGGTCGGACGAAAAAACTCATCGCGGCGCTCGCATTGGGCGCCGCAAGCACACTGGGCACGCTCGGCATGGTGGCGCAGGCGCACGCCGCCGACACGACGCTGCTGAATGTGTCCTATGACCCGACGCGGGAGCTGTATCAGGACGTCAACCAGGCATTCGGCAAGGAATGGAAGGCGAAGACGGGCGAGACCATCACCTTCAAGCAGTCGCACGGCGGCTCGGGCGCCCAGGCGCGCTCGGTGCTGGATGGCCTGCAGGCCGACGTCGTGACGCTCGCACTCGCTTACGACATCGACGCGCTCGCTAACAAGGGTCTGCTGGACAAGGGCTGGCAGAAGCGTTTGCCGGATAACGCGTCGCCCTATACGTCGACGATCGTGTTTCTGGTGCGTAAGGGCAATCCGAAGCACATCAAGGATTGGGACGATCTGATCAAGCCGGGTGTGTCGATCGTCACGCCGAACCCGAAGACCTCGGGCGGCGCGCGCTGGAACTATCTCGCGGCCTGGGCGTATGCGGAACATCAGCCGGGCGGCAACGACCAGAAGGCGAAGGAATTCATCAGCAAGCTCTACAAGAATGCGGGCGTACTGGATTCGGGCGCGCGCGGCGCGACCACCAGCTTCGTGCAGCGCGGCATCGGCGATGTGCTGATTGCGTGGGAGAACGAAGCATTTCTGTCGCTGAAGGAGTTTGGTCCGGAGAAGTTTGAAATCGTCGTGCCGTCGGTCAGCATTCTGGCCGAACCGCCGGTCGCCGTGGTGGACAAGGTGGTCGACAAGCACGGCACGCGCAAGCTGGCGGAGGCGTATCTGAACTTCCTGTATAGCGAGGAGGGGCAGGAGATTGCCGCGAAGAACTTCTACCGTCCGCGGTCGAACAAGGTGCCGGCCGAGCTGACCGCGAAGTTTCCGAAGCTGAAGCTCTACACGGTAGACGATTCGTTCGGCGGCTGGACGAACGCGCAGAAAACGCACTTTGCCGACGGCGGCGTGTTCGATTCGATCTATCAGCCGCAGTAAGGCGGCCGTTGCCTGACCTGAAAGAGTGACCCGCATGACGACGTTGACTTTCCGAAAACCGAGCGCCTTGCCTGGCTTTGGCCTGACGCTCGGCATCACGGTGGCGTATCTGAGCCTCGTGGTGCTGATTCCGCTGGCCGCGACCTTTCTCAAGACCGCGACGCTCGACTGGCCTCAG
Organism: Paraburkholderia sp.; assembly: GCA_036383775.1. Classification (GTDB taxonomy): domain Bacteria; phylum Pseudomonadota; class Gammaproteobacteria; order Burkholderiales; family Burkholderiaceae; genus Paraburkholderia. The sequence continues at coordinate 13,026 of DASVNP010000293.1, forward strand.
TTCGTGCGCGCGGTGAGTTCGCCGCGTGTGCTCGCTTCGTATCGCCTGACGTTTTTCTCCGCCCTCGGCGGCGCGCTGATCAACGCGGTGTTCGGCTTTCTGGTCGCGTGGGTGCTGGTGCGCTATACGTTCCCGTTCAAGCGCATCGTCGACGCCGTGGTCGATCTGCCGTTCGCGCTGCCCACCTCGGTCGCGGGCATTTCGCTCGCGGCGGTCTATGCGGGCAACGGTTGGATCGGGCAGTTCCTCGAACCGCTCGGCCTGAAGATCGCGTTTACGCCGGCAGGCGTGCTGGTGGCGCTGACGTTCATCGGCTTGCCGTTCGTGGTGCGCACGGTGCAGCCGGTGCTCGAAGAGTTCGAGCGCGAACAGGAAGAAGCCGCCGCGTGCCTCGGCGCATCACGCTGGCTGACGTTTCGCCGCGTGGTGCTGCCGGCCGTGTTCCCGGCGTTGCTGACGGGCTTTGCGCTGGCGTTCGCGCGGGCGCTCGGTGAGTATGGCTCGGTGATCTTCATTGCCGGCAACGTGCCGATGAAGTCGGAGATCACGTCGCTCCTGATCATCACCAAGCTCGAGCAGTACGACTACGCCGGCGCAACGGCGTTGGCGGTGGTGATGCTGGTCGTGTCGTTCCTGATGCTGCTTTTCATCAATACGCTGCAGTGGTATCTGCAACGCCGCACGAGCCGCGGCGGCGCCGGGCCGGCACCGGTGACGGCAAGCGTCGCAGCAATCGGCGGAGGTGCGCAATGAGCCGCCAATCCATCAACGGCGCGCAGGGCGCGAGTCACGCGGCGGCGGCGACTGCTGCCGCACCGGGCGTGCTGCTGAACGTGGCGCGGCGGCCTGATCCGGTTACTGAGCCGGCGGCGGTGCGCTGGCTGCTGACCGGGCTTGCGCTGCTGTTTCTCGCGCTGTTTCTGGTCGTGCCACTCGTTGCCGTGTTCTATCAGGCGTTGAACAAGGGCCTCGGTTTCTATCTGGAATCGCTTGCGGATCCGGATGCGCTTGCGGCGATCAAGCTCACCGTGATCACGGCCGCGATCGCCGTGCCGCTGAATCTCGCGTTCGGCCTCGCGGCGTCGTGGTGCATTGCCAAGTTCGAATTCCGTGGCAAGGCATTGCTGACCACGCTGATCGATCTGCCGTTCTCCGTCTCGCCGGTGATTTCAGGCCTGATCTACGTGCTGATGTTCGGCGCGCAAGGCTGGTTCGGCCCATGGCTGCAGGCGCACGACGTGCAGATCATTTTCGCGGTGCCGGGCATCGTGCTCGCGACGATCTTCGTGACCTTTCCGTTCGTCGCGCGCGAGCTGATTCCGCTGATGCAGGCTCAAGGCAACGACGAAGAAGAAGCCGCGCACGTGCTTGGGGCATCAGGCTGGCAGATCTTCCGCCGCGTCACGCTGCCGAACGTCAAATGGGGTCTGCTGTACGGCGTGATTCTGTGCAACGCGCGAGCCATGGGCGAGTTCGGCGCCGTGTCCGTGGTGTCGGGTCATATTCGCGGCCAGACCGACACGATGCCGCTGCACGTCGAAATTCTCTACAACGAATACAACTTCTCGGCGGCGTTCGCCGTGGCGTCGGTGCTGGCTCTGCTCGCACTCGTGACGCTCGGCTTGAAGCTGCTCGCCGAGCGCCAACTGTCGGCGGAACTGTCGGCCGCGAGCGATGTGCCCGCGCATGCCGGCCCCGTTACGCCGCCGATCCATGCAACGCATGCAACACACGCAACGCAACCGCACCCGCTCAAGCAAGGAGAGCTGTAATGGGTATCACCGTTCGTAACCTGCACAAGCGCTTCGGCGATTTCGTCGCGCTCGACAACGTCTCGCTCGACTTTCCGCCGGGCGAACTGGTTGCGCTGCTCGGGCCGTCGGGGTGTGGCAAGACGACGTTGTTGCGCGTGATCGCCGGGCTCGAATACGCGGACAGCGGCCAGGTCGTGCTGCAAGGCCAGGACGTCGCGACGGTCGGCGCGCGCGAGCGCGAAGTGGGCTTCGTGTTCCAGCATTACGCGCTGTTCCGTCACATGACGGTGTTCGAGAACGTGGCGTTCGGGCTGCGCGTGAAGCCGCGCAAGGAGCGTCCCTCGGAAGCGGTGATCCGCGAGAAGGTACATGAACTGCTTAAGCTCGTGCAGCTCGACTGGCTCGCGCAGCGCTATCCGTCGGAATTGTCGGGCGGGCAGCGGCAACGCATTGCGCTCGCGCGTGCTCTCGCTGTCGAACCGAAGGTGCTGCTGCTCGACGAACCGTTCGGCGCGCTCGACGCGAAGGTGCGCAAGGAATTGCGCAGCTGGCTGCGGCGCCTGCACGACGATCTGCATATCTCGACGATCTTCGTCACGCACGATCAGGAAGAGGCGCTCGAAGTGGCCGACCGCATCGTCGTGCTGAATCACGGGCACGTGGAGCAGGTGGGCAGCCCGCAAGACGTGTACGATCATCCGCAAACCTCGTTCGTCTACGAGTTTCTCGGCGCGGCAAACCGTTTGCACGGCAAGGTCGACGCGAGCGGTTTTGTCGTGGACGGCGCGGCGCTGCCGGTGGCGATCAAGGCCGACTTCAGCGGACCGGCATTCGCCTATGTGCGGCCACACGATCTGCAGTTGTATTCGCAGGCCGGCGGCCATCGTGAAGGCATCGTCGTGGATGTGCGGCGCGTGGTAACGCTGGGCGGCTCGGTGCGGGTCGAACTCGCGGGCCGCGAAGGCAACGTGCTCGAAGCCGAACTCGATCGCGAAGCATGGCGCGATCTGCAACTGGCGGTCGGCGACGGCGTGACCGCCGTGCCGCGCGCGTTGCGTGTTTTCCCGGCGCATTGAGCTAGGCAGGGACGACGCTGCTCTCGCGTTTCAATCAAACTCAAATAACTCAACTCTGGCTGAACCGGAGACATCAAGATGAATTTCCAGCAATTGCGCTTCGTGCGCGAGGCCGTGCGTCAGAACATGAACCTCACTGAGGTGGCGAACGTGCTGTACACGTCGCAGTCGGGCGTATCCAAACAGATCAAGGATCTGGAGGATGAACTCGGCGTCGATATTTTCATTCGACGCGGCAAGCGTCTGACGGGCCTGACCGAGCCGGGCAAGGCGGTGCATCAACTGATCGAACGGATGCTGCTCGACGCCGAAAATCTGCGTCGCGTGGCGCGCCAGTACGCTGATCAGGACAGCGGGCATCTGGTCGTGGCGACCACCCACACGCAGGCGCGCTACGCGCTGCCGAAAGTGATCCGCCAGTTCACCGAGGTGTTTCCGAAGGTGCATCTGGCGCTGCGCCAGGGCAGTCCGCAACAGATCGCGCAGATGATCATCAACGGCGAAGCGGATATCGGCATCTCGACCGAAGCGCTCGACCGCTTCCCTGACATCGTCACGTTCCCATGCTATTCGTGGCATCACATCGTGGTGGTGCCAAAGGATCATCCGCTGGTGGGGCGGCAGAATCTGACGCTGGACGAAATCGCCGAATTCCCGATCGTCACTTACGACCAGGATTTCACGGGCCGCTCGCATATCGACCAGGCATTCGCGAAAGCGGGGGCGTTGCCGGACGTCGTGCTGACCGCGATCGATGCCGACGTGATCAAAACCTACGTCGAACTCGGCATGGGCATCGGCGTGGTCGCGGCCATGGCCTACGATCCGAAGCGCGACACGGAACTGGTTGCGCTCGACACGGAGCATCTGTTCGAGGCCAGCACAACGCGGGTCGGCTTGCGCAAGGGCGCGTTCCTGCGCGCGTACGCGTACCGGCTGATCGAGATGTTCGCGCCGCAGCTGAGCGAAGCGGACATTGCCGCGCAGTTGCGCGAAGCGGTGTGATGGATGCGCCGGATCGCAACGGTTCGGCGCAGGGCAGGCACGGCGCCGCGCCGCGCGAATTCATTGCAGCGCCGGCGCAACATGATGCGGGGCACGGCTGGCCTTGATGCGCGTTCCGCGCAAACCCGTGGCGCACAGCGCGCCGGCCGCACGCAAGCCCGAAACTGACGGACATCCGTCTTTTCACGCATGGCGGCGCGCGGCGCATCGCTTACAATCGCCGCCATGAATACCTCGACTTCCTCTTCCCCGACGCCTTCCGGCGCAAGCGCTACGCTGCCGCGCATCGCCGTGCTGGCAACCGGCGGCACGATCGCCGGCGCAGCCGCGGACGCCACCAACACATCCGGCTACCAGGCCGGCGTGGTTGGCGTCGATCAATTGCTTTCCGTGGTGCCTGCCTTGTCCACCGTAGCGCGGATCGCGCCCGAGCAGATTGCCAGCGTCGACAGCAAAGACATGGCGATGCCGCTGTGGACTACGCTCGCGCAACGCATCAACACGCTGCTCGCCGCCGACGACATCGACGGCGTGGTGGTCACGCACGGCACCGACACGCTCGAGGAGACCGCGTATGTGCTGCACCTGACGGTCAAGTCGGACAAGCCGGTCGTGCTGACGGCGGCCATGCGTCCGGCATCGGCGCTCTCCGCCGACGGTCCGCTGAATCTGCTGAACGCGGTGACGGTCGCGGCGCATGCCGGCTCGCGCGGGCAGGGCGTGCTGGTGGCCTTCAACAACAAGATCCACAGCGCACGCGACGTGGTCAAGACGAGCACCTACGCGGTCGATGCGTTTCAGTCGCCCGAAATCGGCGCGCTCGGCTGGGTGCAGGACGGCCGCGTCGACTTCCAGCGCACTGCGGTGCGTCCGCATACGCTTGCCACTGAATTCGTAATCGGCGCGCAGTGGCCGCACGTGGAGATTGTCGCGAGCTACGCGGGCGTGTCGCGCATCGCCGTGGATGCGCTGGTGGCCGCGGGTGTGCGCGGTATTGTAGTGGCCGGCACGGGCAATGGCTCGATCCACGCCTCGCTGCAGCAGGCTTTGGCCGATGCGGCCTCGCAAGGCGTGGCGGTGGTGCGTTCGTCGCGCGTGGGGTCGGGGCATGTGATGCGCAACGGCGCGGCCGCCGACGACGCCCTCGGTTTTGTCAGCGCTGGCTCGCTGAATCCGTACAAGGCGCGGGTATTGCTGATGCTGGCGTTGGCCGCGGGCGGCACGGGGCCGGTGGCGTTGCAGAAGATATTCGATACGTATTGATTGAGCGTGGACGGTCTGGTTCAAAGTCAGAACCGTGTCCCGCACGTGACGCCTGAATGACAACGCGGCGCCCAGATGATCGACTCAAACGATCGACCCGGGCGCCGCGTTGTTCTTTCAGCTTAAGGTTTATCGCCGTCGCCGGAAATGGGCTGTGCCGGCAAATCCCGGCAGACTCCTGGAAAAAAGTTAGCCTGCCAGATCCGGAGGCAGCTTCCCGCCGTTTGCCGCCAGCGCCTGCATCACCTGCTTGTGCAGCCAGATGTTCATGCTTGCGGAATCGTTGGTGTCGCCGGTGTACTTCAGCTCCTGGGCGAGCTGCTTGCGATGTTCGAGGCTGCTGTCTACGCCGAGCGCTTTCAGCGTGTCGACGATCGACGTGCGCCAGTTCAGCGTTTGCCCGCTCTCGCTCACGAACTGGTCCATCACGGCAGCGACGTCGACGTCGGCCAGCGGCGCGGGCGCCGGTGTATCTGCCGGTGCAGCAGCTTGCGCCGCGGCCGGATCCGGTGTCGGCTCAACCGCAGGCGCAGGCTGGTCGGGCTTCGCTTTGCCGAAGAGCTTGTTTACGATGTCACCAAAGATGCTCATTCTGAATCCTTTGCAGAGGGGTTACTGGCGCGAGCCAATTTCGTTCGCGGTTTGAACACGGGTCGGGAATCGGGCGAATGAAGCAGAGGACATGCGTTGCCATGATCGGCAAGCCGCACCTGAACGCACCCACTTGAACACACTTGAGCGCACGCACCTGAGCACAAATACGCCCGCAACCAGACTCAACGAGTGTAGGAGAAAAGCGCGGGAATATCTGTCAAATAACGTAGGCGAGGGCACAGGCAGTTGCAAGCAAATGCAAACGTGCGTGCAATGATGCGCGGAGAATGGTGCACCATGCTACGGGAGCATGGCGGAAAATGCATGACGATGAAATCCGACAGCCGGACACCCGACGACGACGTCTGACCGACCAAGGCTTCCCCGGCGCCGCCGGGTGCCGCTGCGGACCCCACTTGCCGCTCTCAGCCCAGAGCGGCACGATTTGCCCGCTTCGCCATGCTTGCCGCACGACGAAACGAGCGCCCCACCTGCGATCGCCATGAGGTTGAAAACGCAACCATCATGGCAATCCATACGACCGTTTATTTGAACGCGCTCATTTGAACGCGCTCATTTGAGTCAAATTAAGCAGCCTTGACTTCGCTATCCGGCGCTTGCGCAACTTCGAAGTTCGCCATGATTTCCAGCGCGCGGACCATCGCCGAGTGATCCCATGCCTTGCCGCCGTTCGCTGCGCAGACGCTGAACAGTTGCTGGGCGCTCGCCGTATGCGGCAGGGCGATGCCGAGCTTGCGCGCGCCGTCGAGTGCGAGGTTCAGGTCCTTCTGGTGCAGTTCGATGCGGAAGCCCGGATTGAAGGTGCGCTTGGTCATGCGCTCGCCGTGCACTTCCAGAATCCGCGACGAAGCGAAGCCACCCATCAGCGCCTTGCGCACGCGCTCCGGATCGGCGCCCGAACGCGAGGCGAACAGCAGGGCTTCCGCCACTGCTTCGATGTTCAGCGCGACGATGATCTGGTTCGCGACCTTGCAGGTCTGACCCGCACCGTTGTCGCCGATCAGCGAGATGTTCTTGCCCATCAGTTCGAACAGCGGCTTGGCGATGGCGAACGACTTTTCCGGGCCGCCAACCATGATCGTCAGCGTCGCTTCGCGTGCGCCGACTTCGCCGCCGGAGACCGGCGCGTCCAGGTAATCGCAGCCGAGTGCGTTGATCTTCTTCGCGAAGGCTTGCGTGTCGAGCGGGGAGATCGAGCTCATGTCGATCACCAGCTTGCCTGCCGTGAGGCCGGCGGCGACGCCGTCGTCGGCGAACAGCACGTTGGCGACGTCAGGCGTGTCCGGCACCATGATGATGACGATGTCCGCGGCTTGCGCGACAGCGGTGGAATTGGCGACGACGCTCGTCGATTTGCTCAGATCTTCCGGCACCGGGTACGCGCCGTTCACGAACAGCGAGTGACCGCCCTTGATGAGGTTGCGCGCCATGTGCGCGCCCATGATACCGAGGCCGATGAAACCGATCTTTGCCATGTGTCTGAATCTCCAGTGTTGTTTGGGTTGACCCATTGGGGTTGGCCCATTCGGGTTGACCCATTGGGGCTGGCCCATATGGGCTGCCCCATTCGGGGTCCCGCGAGGGGATGTCCTTCAGGGCGTGAAGCGCCTGAAATCGCCGCGATGGCGTTCAGGCAGCGGCGTGGGCGGCGCCGCGGGTTTGCCCGGCCACGCTCTGCAGCCAGCCGAGGCCGGCGGCGGTCGTCGTGAGCGGCTTGTATTCGCAACCGACGTAGCCCGCGTAGCCGAGCGAGTCGAGCAGGTTGAACAGGAACGGGTAGTTGATTTCGCCGGTGCCCGGTTCATTGCGGCCGGGGTTGTCGGCGAGCTGGATGTGCGCGATCTGCGCCAGGTTCTTCTTGATGGTTGCCGCGAGTTCGCCTTCCATCCGTTGCATGTGATAGATGTCGTATTGCAGGAACAGATTGTCCGAACCGACCGCGCGGATCACGTCGAGGCCTTCGCCCGAACGGTTCAGCGCGAAGCCCGGAATGTCGTACGAGTTGCACGGCTCGACCAGCAGCTTGATGCCGGCCTTCTTCAGTTCGCCGGCCGCGAAGCGCAGGTTCTCGACGATGGTCGAGCGCGCCTTGTCCGCATCGACGCCTGCCGTCGGAATGCCGACGAGGCAGTTCAGTTGCGGCACCTTCAGTGCGCTGGCGTATTCGATCGCGCGGCCCACGCCTTCCTGGAACTCGCCGACGCGGTCGGGCAGGCACGCGATACCGCGTTCGCCCGCTTCCCAGTTGCCCGCGGGCAGGTTGTGCAGCACCAGCTTCAGGTTGTTCTGCTGCAGACGCTCGCTCAGTTCGGCGATCTGAAACGGGTACGGAAACAGGAATTCGACGGCGTCGAAGCCCGCGTTCGCCGCGGCCGCAAAGCGGTCGAGGAACGGAACTTCGTTGAACAGCATGGTGAGATTCGCTGCAAACTTCGGCATGGTGGGTCAGTCTCTCTGGTCGGTCAGTGGAATAACTTCGTGAAGGCGAATGCGCGGGGCATTCGCCTTCACGTGATGCTCATCTACTTAGTACGTCAACCGCTTTAGTCGAGCATGCTGATTGCGGTCGGCGCGTCCTGGCGCTTTTCGACCAGTTCTTCGAACTCGTTGATCGCGTCGATCTCGGTGCCCATCGAAATGTTGGTCACACGTTCGAGGATCACTTCGACGATCACCGGCACGTTGAACTCGGAGAGCATCGCCTGGGCTTTTTGCAGCGCGGGCTTCAGTTCTTCCGGCTTGAACACGCGGATCGCCTTGCAACCCAGACCTTCCGCGACGGCGACGTGATCCACGCCATAGCCGTTCGTTTCCGGCGAGTTGATGTTCTCGAAACCGAGCTGCACGCAGAAGTCCATGTCGAACGCGCGCTGTGCCTGGCGGATCAGGCCGAGGTACGAGTTGTTCACCACCACGTGCACGTACGGCAGCTTGAATTGCGCGCCGGCTGCCAGCTCTTCGATCATGAACTGGAAGTCGTAGTCGCCGGACAGCGCGACGATCGGGCTCTGCGGATCCGCCGCGCGCACACCGAGCGCTGCCGGAATCGTCCAGCCGAGCGGGCCTGCCTGGCCGCAGTTGATCCAGTTGCGTGCCTTGTAGACGTGCAGGAACTGCGCGCCGGCGATCTGCGACAGACCGATCGTGCTGATGTAGCGCGTATCGCGGCCGAACACCTGGTTCATCTCTTCGTAGACGCGCTGCGGCTTCATCGGCACGTTGTCGAAGTGCGTCTTGCGCTGCAGGGTGCGCTTGCGCTCCTGGCAGTCGGCGACCCATGCGCTGCGGTCCTTCAGCTTGCCGGCGGCCTTCCATTCCTGCGCCACTTCGATGAACAGTTCGAGCGCGGCCTTTGCGTCGGACACGATGCCCAGATCCGGACCGAACACGCGGCCGATCTGCGTCGGCTCGATATCCACGTGCACGAACTTACGGCCCTTGGTATAAACCTCGACGCTGCCCGTGTGACGGTTCGCCCAGCGGTTGCCGATGCCGAGCACGAAGTCGGAGGCGAGCATCGTCGCGTTGCCGTAGCGGTGCGAGGTTTGCAGACCGACCATGCCCGCCATCAGCGGATGGTCGTCCGGAATCGCGCCCCACGACATCAGCGTCGGGATCACCGGCACGCCGACGGTCTCGGCGAACGTCACGAGCAGATCTTCAGCGGCTGCGTTAAGCACGCCGCCACCCGAGACGATCAGCGGCTTCTCGGCGTCGTTCAGCAGCTTGAGCGCGGCTTCGATCTGCTTCCTCGTCGCCTTCGGCTTGTAGACCGGCAGCGGCTCGTACGTGTCGATGTCGAATTCGATCTCGGCGAGCTGCACGTCGATCGGCAGGTCGACCAGCACCGGACCCGGACGGCCCGAGCGCATCAGGTGAAATGCCTGCTGGAACACGCGCGGCACAAGCGCCGGCTCACGCACGGTCACGGCCCACTTGGTGACGGGCTTGGCGATCGATTCGATATCGACGGCCTGGAAGTCTTCCTTGTACAGACGCGCGCGCGGTGCCTGGCCCGTGATAGCGAGAATAGGAATGGAGTCAGCCTGAGCCGAGTACAAACCGGTGATCATGTCGGTACCGGCGGGGCCCGACGTGCCGATACACACGCCAATGTTGCCCGGTGCCGCGCGCGTGTAGCCTTCGGCCATGTGCGAAGCGCCTTCGACGTGGCGCGCCAGCACGTGGCTGATGTTGCCTGCCTTGCGCATGGCCGAGTAGAACGGGTTGATCGCTGCGCCCGGAACGCCGAATGCGGTCTCGATGCCTTCTTTTTCGAGCACCAGAACGGCTGCGTCGACGGCTCTCATCTTGGCCATGAATGTCTCCTGAATATCTGGAAATTGGCGAAATAAAGGTGTTGAGTGCACTTTAGGCCTGCCTTAAAGGTTTGATAAGATCAGTCCGGGTCGTTTATTTCGAAACAAAAAGTATGGAATGGCCCCAGACCTTGGCGTGAGGCCCCGGTGTGCTGCCAGTAGGAGACGACGATGGACCGCTTCAAACAGATCGAAACCTTTGTGCGTGTCGCGGACGCGGGCAGCCTCGCGGCGGCCGCGCTGGAAGAGGGCGTGTCGCCGGTGATTCTCGGCCGGCGCATCGATGCGCTGGAAAAGCGCCTCGGCGTGAAACTGATGTACCGCTCGACGCGGCGGCTGGTGGTGAGCGAAGACGGCGCGGCGTTTCTGGAGCGCTGCCGCGGCCTGTTGAGCGAGTGGGATCAGGCCGAAAACGAGCTGAGCGCCGGGCGGCGCGCGGTGAACGGCCATCTGATCGTGTCGGCGCCCGCGGCGTTTGGCCGCAAGCATGTCGCGCCGCTGGCGCCGGCGTTTCTCGCCGACAAGCCGGAACTGCAGGTGTCGTTCAATCTGACTGACCGGGTGGTGGATCTGGTGCGCGAGGGTTACGACCTGTCGATTCGCATCGGCGGGGCGGTCGATCCGAATTTCGTCGCGGTGAAGCTGGCTTCGAACCGGCGCGTGGTGTGCGGCACGCCGGCCTACTTCGTCAAATACGGCAAACCGAAATCGCTCGAAGACCTGCCGCAGCACAACTGTCTCGCGTTCAATCTGCAAGGCGGGCAGAACCGCGGCTGGTATTTCCGGCGCAACGGCAAGCTGGCGACTGTGCGGGTGGGCGGCACGCTCGACTGCAACGACGGCGAGCTGCTGCACCGCTGGGTATCGGAAGGGCTCGGGCTCGGCTGGCGTTCGACGTGGGAAATCCAGCAGCAACTGGCGCGCGGTGAGCTGGAAACCGTGCTCGACGAATTCGCGCTGCCCGACTACGACATTCTCGCGGTCTACCCGCAGCAGCGGTACGTGCCGGCGAAGGTGCGCTATTTCATCGACTATCTGAAAGAGGTGTACGCCAGCGAGGACTACTGGAACCGCCCGTCTTACTAGCGCACAGCCTCGCCGATGGGCGGCGGCCCCGCCGATTTTTTTGCGGAGTTGCTGCGACGGCGGGAATAAACTCGGCGGATGCCCGGTTATGCGGTGTAGAGAGCATCATGACTAGCTACACCGCGAACCACGCAGCTAATCACGCAGCTAATCACGCAACTTAGCCGCAATGCCCTGGAGGGCCGAGGTGGTCCAGACCGATTCAGAACCTGTCCGCGCGACCGGCGAGACCGACGCAGCGAGGAGCCGCCGCTTTCAGCAGATGGCGCTGCCGCACCTCGACGCCGCGTACAACCTCGCGCGCTGGTTGTGCGGCAACGCGAGCGACGCCGACGACGTCGTGCAGGAAGCGTTCATGCGCGCGTTCCGTTTTTTCGACACCTTTCGCGGCGACTCGGCGCGGCCGTGGCTGCTCGCGATCGTGCGCCGCACCTGGTACACGGAATGGCGGCGGCGCGCGTCGTCGCATGAAACGGTCGAGTTCGACGACACCATGGACGAGGCGACCTTCGAGGGCTGGAGCGCGGGCGGCGCCGACCCGCAGGCGCTGCTGATCCGCGAGGAGGATGCGAAGCTCGTGCACGAGGCGCTCGCGCAGCTGCCGGTCGAGTACCGCGAGGTATTGATACTGCGCGAACTCGAGGAGATGGGCTATCGGGAGATTGCCGCGGTGGCGGACGTGCCGATCGGCACGGTCAGGTCCCGGCTCGCCCGGGGGCGCCGCAAGCTCGCCGCGTTGCTGGAGGCGCGGCAGGGCGGCGCGTCGCCACGCGGGGC
>DASVNP010000294.1:0-3489 GCA_036383775.1 Paraburkholderia sp.
CCGGCATGGCTTTTTCCTTGAGTTTGAAAGACCGACACAGACTACGAAACGGAAGCTCGCGAGGTCAATGTTGATTGGATGAATCAACTTAACGCGATGCAGCCCGTCAGTATTTCGATGCGCGCCTTTGCACGTTACTGGCTGTGTCCAACGTCATCCCGGTATCAGGAAAACCCTGATTCGATGCCCGCCTGCAGCGCTATTTGATGTTGATTGAACGAATCAAGATTGCTCCCGCCTGTGTGCCGGTGCAATTCTCTTTCATGATCGATTCAACAACGAAGGGGACGAAGCAATGTCTGCATCGAAAAAGTTCGCAGCAGTGACCGGCGCTGGATCCGGCATCGGTCGCGCTAGCGCCGTAGCGCTCTCCAATGCGGGGTTTACAGTAGCGCTGATAGGACGCAGGGAAGAACCGTTGCTTGAGACGCGCGAGACCATCCGCATTGCGGGCGGCGCTGCGACTGTGTTCTCCGCAGACGTGACGAGCGAGCCTTCCGTTGAACAGGCATTTTCACGGATTGCGCATGAATTCGGCCGTCTGGACGTGCTCTTCAATAACGCGGGCCGCAATGCAGGTGCGGTGCCTCTGGACGAATACAGCCTCGATTTCTGGAGCGACGTCGTTGCGACGAACCTGACGGGCGTTTTCCTGTGTGCACGCGCTGCGTGGCGTCTCATGAAGACGCAGTCGCCTCAGGGTGGAAGAATCATCAATAACGGATCGATCTCGGCGCACTCGCCCCGGCCCAACACGATCGCTTATACCGCGACCAAACATGCCGTGACGGGTATTACGAAATCGCTCGCGCTCGACGGACGCGCATTCAACATCGCCTGTAGCCAGATCGACATCGGCAACGCGGCTACCTCGCTCACAGAGCGGATGACGCGCGGCGTCCTGCAAGCCGATGGAACCATGGCGCCCGAGGCAAGAATGGACGTCACGCACGTCGCCAACGCAATCGTGCACATGGCCAGCCTGCCTCTCGAAGCTAACGTGCTGAACATGACCATCATGGCGACCACCATGCCTTTCGTAGGCCGCGGATAAAAATACTCTCTTGCCAGACAAACAAAGATAACAGGCAGACCTTTGACTCAGGAGACACCGATGAAAGTCGTAGAGGAACAACCGCTGTCAGTGCCCGACCAGGCTTCCTATGCGGCAACGGCAAAGCCATCGAAGGTGAGGTACGTCGTGCTCTCGATGCTGCTCGTGGCCACCATTCTCAACTATGTCGACAGGTCGGCACTTGGCATCGTTGCACCAAGTCTGTCGAAGGATCTCGCGCTCGACAGGATGCAGATGGGCGAACTGTTTGCCGCCTTCGGACTCGCCTACTCGTTCGCCCTGTTGCCCGGCGGGGTATTGACGGACATAGTCGGTTCACGCCTTGCGTATGCATTGTCGCTCGTTGGCTGGTCATGTGCCACGCTCACGCAGGGCCTGGCAAACAGCTATCACATGTTGCTTGGCTCGCGGTTCGCAATGGGTGCGCTTGAGGCGCCTGCCTTCCCGTCCAACGCCCGCGCCGTGACACTATGGTTCCCCACCCGGGAGCGAGGGTTTGCGACAAGCGTCTATGTGATGGGTCAATACATCGGAACGCCACTTTTCACCGGCCTGCTCCTTTGGATTTCCAGCGCGTATGGTTGGCGTTCGGTGTTCTTCGCAACGGGCGCATTCGGCATCTTTTTCAGCCTGGTGTGGTTCCGTGCGTATCGGGATCCTTCAAGCCATCGGAGCGTCAACGCGGCGGAGCTCCAGTACATCAACGAAGGCCAGGGGAGACCCTCGCAAAAGGCGCGCGAGAAATTCAACTGGCGCATAGCGTTCAAGCTGCTCGGCTACCGGCAGGTTCTGGCGATTTGCCTGGGGAAATTCTGCAACAACACCTTGCTGGTCTTCTTCACCACATGGTTCATGACCTATCTTGTCGAAGCGCGTCACATGTCGATGATCAAGGTGGGTATCTTCCAGGCGCTGCCGTTCATGGGGGCGACGCTCGGCATTCTCGTAGCGGGCTCTCTTTCGGATTTCTTCATCCGCAGAGGCGTATCGATCTCCGCAGCACGCAAAGCGCCGCTGATCATCGGCACGCTGCTCGGCGCAACAATCGTATTCGTCAACTTCGTCGAGTCGAACGAACTGGTGATTGCAATCCTGACAATCGCTTTCTTTGCTCAAGGCGTTGGCTCGATGTCGTGGGCAGCCGTCTCCGAAATTGCACCTAGGCAATACGTCGGCCTGACCAGCAGCATAACCAGTCTTGCCGCCAATATTGCAGGCGTCACGACGCCACTCATGATTGGCTACATCACCCACCACACCGGCCATTTCTATTGGGCCCTCAATCTGATGGGTGCAATCTGCCTGCTTGGGACACTTTCGTACTCACTGCTGCTTGGCAAACTCTCCCGCATCGAGCTCTGAACTCTAACTTTCTGGTGACAACAGCATGATTGAATTCAAGTGGGATCATCTTCAACTGTGCTCCACCGATGCGGAAGCGACGGCTGCATGGTTTGCTCGCTGTCTTAACGCCGAGGTTGTCCGTCGACCTGGCAGGGTGGACCTGCGCCTTGGAGGCATTAACCTGTTCATCACCGCGCTGGAAAAAGCACACCCCGTGCAGGTTCCTGATGGCGAACGGGTGCAAGGTATCGACCACTTCGGTGTGACTGTGGATGATCTCGATGCCGCATTTCAGCATCTGGTCGAGTGTGAGGCTCATATCGTCGAGCCGATCAGGCAAATCCGTGCAGGCGTGAGAGCCTGCTTCGTGAGGTCACCTGGCAATATTCTCGTCGAGATTCTCGAACGCAGGCCGGCCGAGATGACTTTTAACTGAAATGACGGCACTATTGAAACTGCATCGATAGCACTTGCGCCGCTCGCAAGCCAGTTCGCGCGTAACGGCTCCCCGTTCCACTTGCCTCTCGCAGCCTCAATCCCATGCGCCCCTGGATCACTTTGACTGAAGCAACGAGACAGCTTGGGGTTCAGGCGCAAACCGTCTACGCCTATGTTAGCCGGGGCAGCATCGCCGTCATGCCTGATCCGAACGATCCGAGAAAGAGTCTCGATCGTGCAGAAGATGTTGCGGTGCTTTGCCGGAAGAAACAGGTCGGACGAAAACGCGAGGCCCTCGCTGCCGGAACGATATTCGGTACGGAACCTTGCATCTACAGCGGCATTACCACCTTCTCCAAGGGGCGTGCGTACTATCGGGGCCGAGACAGTATCCGACTGTCCGAAACGGCCACGCTGGAGGACGTCGCTGCTATTCTCTGGAATACCCCGACGCCGATTTCTTTCGAAACCGATGGCGTATCGCTACAGGGAGATGAGCGTGGCAGACAATGTGCGTTCATGTCACTGGCGGCGCTCGCGGCCAACGGACACTCCACCCACGGTCGCACGGACCGCGCGCTGCACGCAGAAACGGGACGGCTCGTAGCACTTGTTTCGCAGGCATTCGGTGC
>DASVNP010000295.1:0-2511 GCA_036383775.1 Paraburkholderia sp.
GCAGGCAAAGAAAAGTAGGTGCCGCCCCGCACAGGGGCAACGCTAATAGACCACTAACAAAACAAGGAAAGGCACCAAGACCAGAGAACACGAACAACAAGCGCCGAGCAGGCAAAAAAAAACCGTCAATCTGGCAACTCAGCAGCCCCCATCCTCCGCGCAATCACGCGCGACCGCTGAGCCAGATACGCTGAGCCCCTGTGCTCATCAAAATACTTAGGCTGCGGCAGCATCACAGCAAGCCGCGCCGACTGCCCGGCGGTCAATTTGGCCGCAGAAGTCTTGTAGTAATAATGCGCGGCCGCCTCCGCGCCATAAACCCCATTGCCCCATTCAACGGAGTTGAGATAAATCTCAAAGATCCGCTGCTTGTCCATCAGTGTCTCGAGCATCCACGTGATGATCAGTTCCTGACCCTTGCGGATATAACTCTTCTCACGAGATAGAAAAAGATTCCGCGCCAACTGCTGAGTAATCGTCGAACCACCACGAACAATCTTGCCCTTGGCCTTGTTCTTCTCCCACGCCTGCAAAATGGCGTCGGTCTCGTAGCCGTTGTTATTCACGAAGTTCGCGTCTTCGGAAGCGATAATCGCGCGCTTCAGATTGTGCGAAATCTGTTCGTACGGCACCCACGTGCGTTGCACCGACAGATCAGGCCGATCCTGCGACAAGCGCCACGCGTCCGATCGCATAAAAGCGGTCGACCGGGGATTCGTGTAATTCCACACCGCGATCTGCGCGAAGTAAAACGCCTGCGTCGCAAGCCACGCAATCGCCACCACAGCGCCCAGATAAAACACCCATCGCACCGGACCTGGCCGGCTCGCGCGCCGCGTTGCTTTCATCGTGCCTGGAGTCCTCGAGTCAGTGAACGTGCATGGTGGTGAGTGCGTATTCTGGAAATTAAAACGGGGGTCTAGGCGTGCGGCGGCGCCGTCAACAACGCTCGCAATTCAGCCAGCACCGGCGCGCCGTCAGGTCGCACGCCTCGCCACACGTAAAACGATTCGGCCGCCTGCTCGACCAGCATGCCGAGGCCATCGGCGCCGCGTGCGCCCAGCTTCCGCGCATGCTCCATGAACACCGTCGGATGCGCGCCGTACATCATGTCGTAGGCGAGCGTGCCGGCGCCGAACGCGCGGTCGTCGCATTCGGGCAACGACGCATCCAGACTACCCGCTGTCGCGTTGACGATCACGTCGTATGTCCCTGCTTCGATCGCTCGCGCGCTGCCGCCGGTCAGGCGGCAAGCGGCATCGCGTGCGGCCTGCGCGAACTGGTCCACGAGCGCTTCGGCCTTCGCTGCCGTACGGTTGACGATCGTCAGCGTATGCGGCGAGCGATCCAGCATCGGCAGTACGACGCCACGCGCAGCACCACCCGCACCAAGCAGCAAAATCCGTGCACCCCTCAATGAAACGCCGAGATTCACCTCGATGTCTCGCACGAGGCCGAAGCCATCCGTGTTGTCGCCGTAGACACCGTTTGCGTCGAACCGCAGTGTGTTCACCGCGCCGGCTGCTGCCGCCCGCGGCGACAGGGTGTTGGCGAACGCATGCGCGTCGAGTTTGAATGGCACCGTCACGTTCATGCCACGGCCGCCAGCTTCGATAAATGCGCGCACATGCGGCACGAACGCATCGACCGGCGCGAGCAAGTGGCCGTACTCGATCGGCTCGCCGGTTTGCGCTGCAAAACGGCCATGAATGAACGGCGATTTGCTATGGCCGACCGGGTTGCCGATGACCGCGTAGCGGTCGTGCGAATCGCTGACGCTCATCGTCCCGGCTCCGCTACGTGCTGCTGATCGGCTGCCGCATCGCTGGTGCCGGCGGCGTTTTCGGCATCGCCCGGTTCGGCCGCGCCGCCGTCGAGGTCGGCTTCCGCCTGAGCCTCGGCTTCGCCTTCGGCGCTTTCCTCCGCCACGTCGATGATTTCTTCTTCACCCTCGTCGGCTTCTTCAGCTTCGCTGCCGCTCGTCACCGTCGGCGCGTCGAGCACGTGCAGCAGGCGCACGGACGCTTCGACGGTCAGTTCGTCGATGGACATCACTTCCATCTGCAAGCGCGTACCGCGTGCGTGCACGCCGAGACCCGGCACATGCAGGAGCAGCGGAATCTCTTCCAGACGCACGAGATCGCCCTTCACCACCGATGCCACCACCTGTTTGCGATTCTCCTGCTTCAGCCAGCGCAGGCACCAGAAGTACTCCATGCGGCGCTGGTGATCGGCATACGCCGTGTAGGTGTCGTCGAAACCTTGGACGACGGCGAACAGATCGGCGTCCTTAGGCTTGAACGGCGCGGCCAGTTTTGCGGTGACGCCATGCTGCACGCAGGCGAGCAACTGCCACTGGTTCACGAGATCGACGTAGCGGCGCAACGGCGAGGTGCTCCACGCGTATTGCGTGACGCCCAGGCCTTCGTGCGGCGCCGCATTAGTTTGCATGCGAGTGCGTTTCGGGCCGGTCGGCGCGCCGAACGCGCGCTGCGAACGATAAATGCCCGG
>DASVNP010000296.1:0-7081 GCA_036383775.1 Paraburkholderia sp.
GGTCTATCAGGACCTGTCGCTGCTGCCCAACATGAGCGTAGCGGAGAACATCGGTTTGACGGTCGAACTTGCCGCGCATAACGGCCGCCTCACGCGGACCTTCGATCGCAAGGCGCTCGCGCAGACAGCAGCCCGCGCGCTCGGGGCAGTCGGTTTGCCCGGCGACGCCGAATTCCAGCGCACATTGATCGAACAGTTGCCACTCGCGACACGCCAGCTGGTTGCAATCGCGCGTGCGATCGCAAGCGAGGCGCGCTTCGTGATCATGGACGAGCCAACCACGTCGCTGACGCAAAAGGAAGTCGATAACCTGATCGCGGTGCTCGCGAAGCTGCGTGCGGAGGGTGTCGCCGTACTGTTCGTGAGCCACAAGCTCGACGAGTGCTTCACGATCGGCGGTGAGGTGATCGTGCTGCGCGACGGCCAAAAGATGGCTCAAGGCCCGATCGCCAACTTCACGAAAGCACAGATCAGCGAACTGATGACGGGCAAGCATCTATCGACCGAGCGGTATCGCCAGGTCGCCGGTACCGACGCGCATGACGTGATACTCGATGTCAAGGCGCTCAGCCGCCGCAACCAGTTTGCCGATGTGTCGTTTTCACTGTATCGCGGCGAGATTCTCGGCGTGACCGGCCTACTCGATTCGGGCCGCAATGAACTGGCGCGTGCGCTGGCTGGCGTGAGTCCCGCGGATGCCGGCGCTGTGACGCTCGATGGCAACCTCGTGCGGCTACGCACGCCGTCCGATGCGAAGGCGCAGCGAATCGGCTATGTACCCGAGGATCGCCTCAACGAGGGCCTCTTTCTCGACAAGCCGATCCGCGACAACGTCATTACCGCGATGATCTCAACATTGCGCGACCGGTTCGCGCAGATCGACCGGCGCCGCGCGCAGGATCTGGCTGAGCGCACGGTGAGGGATCTGCAGATCGCGACACCCGACGTCGACAAGCCCGTTCAGTCGCTCTCCGGTGGCAACCAGCAGCGCGTGCTGATTGGCCGCTGGCTTGCAATCGATCCGCGCGTCCTGATTCTGCACGGGCCAACGGTAGGCGTCGACGTCGGTTCGAAGGACATCATTTACCGCATCATGCAGCGTTTGTCGGAGCAGGGTATCGGCATCATTCTGATCAGTGACGATCTGCCCGAACTGCTACAGAACTGCGACCGCATCCTGATGATGAAGAAAGGCCGCGTTGCCGCCGAATACCGTGCCGATCAACTCGACGAGGCCGGCCTGTATTACGCACTTCTTTCCGAGGCCGCCTGACTCACGTGAACAGCAATGTCATGAACGAATCCCTTCAGTCCGCTCCGCACCCCGAGACGGCAGCCGCAGTGGAGGCCATCGCCCCGAGCGTGCGCAAGCTCGACATGCGCACGCGTCTGATGCGCAACCCCGAATGGTTCACCGTCGCACTGCTCGTGCTGACGTGTCTGATTGTCGGGGCGATCAATCCGCGCTTCTTCCAGTACGCGACGCTGTTCGACCTGTTGCATTCGGCGACCACGATGTCAATCTTCGCGATGGGTACGCTCGTGGTGCTCGCGTCGGGCGGCATCGACGTGTCTTTCACCGCGATTGCCGCGTTGACGATGTATTCGCTGACGAAGGCCGTCTTCGCGTGGTGGCCCGATGCGCCGTTCGTGCTGATCCTGCTTGCCGGTGCCTTGGGCGGCACGGCGCTCGGCGTCGTGAACGGGATGCTGGTGCATCGGCTCAAGGCGCCTTCGCTGATCGTCACGATCGGCACCCAGTACCTGTTTCGCGGCGTGTTGCTGACCTTTGTCGGCACTCAGTTCTTCATGAACATTCCGCATAGCATGGACCGGTTCGGCCAGTTGCCGTTGTTCTTCTACACGACTGCCGATGGGCTTCGCGCCGTATTGCCGGTGTCGGTCATTGCTTTGGTTGTGACCGCACTGCTGACGTGGTGGCTGCTCAACCGCACGATGATGGGCCGCGGCGTGTATGCGATCGGCGGCAGTTTGCCGATTGCGGAGCGGCTTGGCTACAACGCGCGCGCGATCCAGTTGTTCGTATTCGGCTATACGGGCATGCTGGCGGGCGTGGCTGGCATTCTTCATGTATCGACGAACCGGCTGGCGAATCCCTTCGATCTGGTCGGCACCGAACTCGATGTGATTGCTGCCGTTATTCTGGGCGGCGCGCGCATTACCGGCGGCACGGGGACCGTGATGGGCACGTTGCTCGGCGTTGCGCTCGTCACGCTGATCAACAGCGTGCTCATTTTGATTGGCGTGCCGAGCACCTGGCAAAAGGCAATTATCGGCGCCTTCATTCTCATTGCCGGCACGTTGTTCGCACTCGGTCGGAGGGGCTGACAGCAAGATGCGAAACGCGTTGCGGCTGGCGGCCGCGACGCGGTTAGAGGTTCAATCCGGCTGGCGCTTTCGAGCCGTTTGCCCCAGTTCGGTCACGATCGAATCGAACTCATCGAGTTGCGAAAACCGCACCGCCTTGACCTTGCCGAGCTTGCTCCGATCGACCACCAGATGCCGTTCGACGGCGCTTGCCATCGCCGCCTGTTTGATCGCCACTTCGTGAAAATTCCAGCAGGTCACGCCACGCACCTCGTCAACGCCGCCTGCCGATAGAAAGGCCTTGTTGATCCCCATTCGCCGCAACGTCAGGACGCTGTCTTCGCTCGCGAACGATTCCGACGAGGGCATATACTCCCCGCCCAGCAATATCATCCGCACGTTCGGTTTGCGCCGCAAAACTTCCGCGACGTTCAGCGAATAGCACACCACGGTCAGATGCATGTCGGCGGGGATCAGGCGTGCAAGCGTGACGAGCGTTGTCCCGCAGTCGATAAAAATGGTCTCGTCGTTCGCGAGCAGACTTGACGCGATAGCGGACGCTTCCGCCTTTGCCTGCGCAAAGTGGTCTTTTTCGTGTTCGATGGTGTAGCCCGCAGCGTTGGGCACGTCGTTGGCGCTGACGATGTAGCCGCCCAGATAGGTGAACTGATCCGGCGTCGCGGCAATGTCGCGACGCACGGTCATCTCGGAGACCTGAAGCAGGGTAGCGGCATCGCGCAAATGCAGGACACCTTGCGTTTTCAAGGTATCGGCAAGCAGGCGCAAGCGATCGATTTTGGCCATCTGGCGGGGGCGTACGGGGCGCTAGAGAAAGGTCGCCCGAACGTTAGAATAGAGTCATGGGATGAAAGAATTATAACAACGCGTGTTAGTGGTAGGCATCTCGATGCTCAAATATTTCGCTGATTTAGTACTACAGGCCTGATTGGGGTAGAGACCACTGCCGAAATGACCACGGTCGATTGGGTCGACAGGTTCAATCATCGGCGACTGCTCGATCCGATCGGCAACGTTCTACCTACCGAGGCTGAAGCCGCTTATTATTCAAAACGCTGATAAAAGCGGCACCTTACGGAGACTCTATGGACTACGTCATCGGCGTCGATATCGGCACGCAGAGCACGAAAGCGCTGCTGGTCGATCAGCACGGCGCGATCGTCGCGCAGCATGCGTCGAGCTATCAGCCGGATACGCCCAGGCCGCTATGGGCCGAGCAGTGGCCGGCGGTCTGGTTGAAAGCAGTGGTGGAGTGCATCGCTGCGTGCGTCGGGAAGGCGAAGGAGGCGCACATCGCGGCGAAGTCGATCAAGGCGGTGTGCGTGAGCAGTCTCTACGGAGGCTCTGGTATTCCAGTCGATAGCGACATGCGGCCGCTCTATCCGTGTCTGATCTGGATGGACCGGCGCGCGACCGACCAGGTCGAATGGGTACGCAACAACGTTGATCTCGAACGCCTCTACATGATCACCGGCAACGGCGTAGACAGCTACTACGGCTATACGAAGATGTTGTGGCTGCGCGATCACGAACCGGACGTGTGGGCGCATACGCGTTACTTCCTGCCACCCAACGCGTACGTGATCTACACGCTGACCGGCGAAGTCGCGGTCGACCACAGTTCGGCGGGCAATATTGGCGGCATCTACGACATTGCCAGGCGCGACTGGTCCGAGGAAGCGCTCGACATGCTCGGCATTCCCGCGACGATGCTTCCGGAACGTCTGGTGAAATCGTCGGACGTGGTGGGCGGATTGCTATCGCAGTGGACAGAGCAGCTTGGACTGGAAGCGGGTACGGCCATCGTCGCCGGCGGCGTCGATGCCGCGGTGGCGACGTTTGCCGCAGGCGTTACGCGCGCGGGGCAGCACGTCGCGATGATCGGCACCAGCATGTGCTGGGGGTATATCAATCAGCGCGTTGATGCGCGGCATGGTTTGATCAGCATGCCGCATGTGTTCAACGGCCTGCGCGATTTCTATGTGTTCGGCGGCGCGATTACTGCGGGCGCTTCGGTGACATGGTATCGCGAGCAGTTCTGCCAGGCGGAGACTGAAGCGGCACGCGCGACGCCGCATGGTGATCCGCATCGTTTGCTCGAAGAAGCCGCGTCAGTGATTCCGGCTGGCGCCGACGGCGTGATGTTTTTGCCGTATTTGATGGGCGAACGCAGTCCGGTGTGGGATGCCAGGGCGAGCGGAGCGTTTGTCGGCTTGAGCCTGTTTCACACGCGTGCGCATTTGTATCGGGCGATACTCGAGGGCGTGTCGTTTGCATTGAAGCACAACATCGAAGCGGGGCGCAAAGGCGCGCAATCGCTGGACCAAAAATTGATTGTGGTCGGTGGTGCTGCGCATTCGGATCTGTGGATGCAGATCATTGCCGACATCACGGGCTATCCGGTTTATACGATCGAGCAGGAGGTGGAAGCGGCAATGGGGGCGGCGTTGCTGGCCGCGGTTGGTGTCGGATTGATTTCGCGCGAAGTGGCACAGGGCGGATGGGTGACGTTGACCGAGCGCGCGCAACCGGACGCCGCGCGCATGGCTCTGTATGAGCAGCGTTTTGGTGTTTATACCGATCTGTATCCGGCTTTGAAGCCGATCATGCATCGATTACAAACGGCGTGAGCGGCGGATGAAACCTTTTTTCGATTTTTCTGACCGATCGATTCTTGTCACGGTTGCATCGAGCCGGATTGGGCCGAAGCATGAAAGAAACGCCTGCGTGCAATAAGCGTCGCGAAAGTCCGCTGGCCGGTCTTCGCCGCCAATGCGTCGCAAACGCTGTAACGTGACTGCGCCGTGGAAAGTACTATGATCGGAAGCAGGCGTCGAGCGCTCTTCGCGCGACACGATTGCCCTGGCATCCGGGGAGAGAGCACATGGTGGAGTTGATGAAGGCACTCCTCGGAACGCAGCGCGGCCACCAACGCACTGAAGTCGCGTGGGTCTACGCGTTACTACTTACTTTCAATATCGCGGCGTGGGCGGCTGCCTTCGTGGCGTTTCGCAACTACCCGCTGCTGATGGGTTCCTGCCTGCTTGCGTACTCGTTTGGCCTGAGACATGCGGTGGACGCGGACCACATCGCGGCCATCGACAACGTCACGCGCAAGATGATGCAGTCCGGCCAGCGTCCGGTGACAGTGGGGCTGATGTTCTCGCTCGGACACTCCACCGTCGTGATACTGGCGACGCTTGGCATGGCCGCTACAGCCATGGCCTTGCAAAGCCGGATGGGCAGCATGAAAGAAGTCGGCGGAGTGATCGGCACTGTGGTATCGACCTTCTTCCTGTTTGCCATCGCGCTCCTGAACCTGATCGTCCTGCGCTCGGTGCTGCGTGCTTTTCGCCGCGCGCGCCGGGGGGAAGCTTATGTCGATGAACATCTCGACATGCTGCTCGCCAATCGCGGATTTCTCGCACGGATTTTCCGGCCGCTGTTTCGCCTCATCACTCGAAGCTGGCACATGTACCCGTTAGGCTTCCTGTTCGGGCTGGGTTTCGATACCGCGACGGAAGTCGGGCTGCTCGGCATATCCGCCGCCGGTGCCGCGCAAGGCATGTCGATCTGGTCGATTCTGATGTTTCCGGTGCTGTTCACGGC
This sequence comes from Paraburkholderia sp., assembly GCA_036383775.1. Classification (GTDB taxonomy): domain Bacteria; phylum Pseudomonadota; class Gammaproteobacteria; order Burkholderiales; family Burkholderiaceae; genus Paraburkholderia. The sequence goes on from DASVNP010000296.1 coordinate 5,956, forward strand.
CGGCATGACCCTGATCGACACCACCGACGGCATCCTGATGCTGGGCGCCTATGGCTGGGCCTTCGCAAGGCCGGTCCGCAAGCTCTATTACAACATCACCATCACGACGATTTCGGTGTTGGTGGCGGTGATTGTCGGCAGTATTGAAGGACTAGGCCTGCTGGGCGACCAGCTGCGTCTGAGCGGTGAATTCTGGCAGACAATCGGGAAGCTGAACGACAATTTCGGCATGCTCGGCTACATAATCATCGGCGTGTTTCTGGCGAGCTGGTTATTGTCGGTCGCGATCTACAAGTGGATGAGATTCGAAGAACGCGAGATTCGCTCGTGATCGTCGTACCAATTCAATGATGGTGATCCATGGCGATTACGCGGGCAATGTTTAGTGAGTTAGTTACCGAAATTGGGTTATTTCGGATCGCTGAACTATACTGAAAAACGTTTCTCGGGCTCATCACGGTGGGCACCTATACCTGACACTACATGCAGCAAATTCGACCGTTCTGAGCGCATCGTGCGGAACATTTGACGGTCGACTGCTGGACACGTGACTGCCGTGCGGCACTCGCCACGTATCTTTTGCCTGGCCTGAAAAGAACGTGGTTCGCAGTGGAGACACACATCATGGCAGAAGCAGATAACGTCCCTTATGGGCGCAAGACTCAGCACGCGCCCGCTCTCACGGAAGTGCACATCATCTGGATCACCGCGGGCCTCGGCTGCGACGGCGATTCGGTGTCGATTACCGCGGCGACTCAGCCCAGCATCGAGGACGTTATTCTCGGTGCGATTCCCGGTCTACCGAAAGTCCATTTGCACAACCCCGTACTGGCGTATGAAAACGGCGACGAGTTTCTCAAACCGTTTCATCAGGCCGCGCGTGGCGAGCTTGAAAACTTCGTGCTGGTCATGGAAGGCTCGATTCCAAACGAGCGTATCAATCGCGAGGGATACTGGGCCGCATTGGGCACCGACCCCGATACGCACGAGCCGATCACGATTCCGCAATGGCTCGACCGCCTTGCGCCGCGCGCGCTGGCGGTGGTGGGCGCGGGCACGTGCGCGACTTACGGCGGCCTTCACGCGATGGAAGGCAATCCGACCGGCTGCATGGGTCTTGCCGATT
>DASVNP010000297.1:0-10610 GCA_036383775.1 Paraburkholderia sp.
CTGCGTAACCATTGCCCGTGAACAGGTTGGTGCCGTCCTTCCAGATCGACTGGTGAACGTGCATGCCCGAACCGTTATCGCCAACCACCGGCTTCGGCATGAACGTTGCCGTCTTGCCGTACGTGTGCGCGACGTTGTGGATGATGTACTTCATTTGCTGCAGCCAGTCGGCGCGTTGCACGAGCGTCGAGAACTTCGTGCCGATTTCGTTCTGGCCCTGACCCGCCACTTCGTGGTGGTGCACTTCAACCGGAATGCCAATCTGTTCGAGCAGCAGACACATCTCCGAGCGGATGTCCTGGAACGTGTCGACCGGAGCGACCGGGAAGTAGCCGCCCTTCGTGCCCGGACGGTGGCCGGTGTTGCCGCCTTCGAATTCCTTCGCCGACGACCACGGTGCTTCTTCCGAGCCGATCTTGATGAAGCAGCCCGACTGGTCCGTGTTCCACTGGACCGAATCGAAAATGAAGAATTCCGGTTCCGGACCGAAGAAAGCGGTGTCGCCGAGGCCCGTGCTCTTCAGGTAGGCTTCAGCGCGCTTTGCCAGCGAGCGCGGGTCGCGCTCGTAGCCCTTGCCGTCCGCCGGTTCGACGACGTCGCAGGTCAGCACGAGGGTCGACTCTTCGTAGAACGGGTCGATGAAGGCCGTGTTCGCGTCCGGGACCAGCAACATGTCCGATGCCTCGATGCCCTTCCAGCCGGCAATCGACGAACCGTCAAACGCATGGCCGCTTTCGAACTTGTCTTCATCGAATGCCGACACCGGCACCGAAACGTGTTGCTCTTTGCCGCGCGTGTCGGTGAAGCGGAAGTCGACAAACTTGACGTCTTCGTCTTTGACGAGTTGCACGACGTCGGCCACGGATTTACTCATAACCTATCTCCTGATTAACGAATTCGGCGGATTCAGCCGCCGCCCAATCTAGCTGACCCGTCCCGGCACGTCCACCCTCAATCATTGAGGATGAACATAAAAGCTGCATGGACCAATCGATCGGCAACAGTAAAGCAGCTTCTGTGCCACGTATGCGCCACGTCGGCGCCAAACCATGCTGCGCGCGCGTTTGCGGGGAATGGATGCACCGAACGGCATGCAGCCCCGAATTCTTCACGCCGAACAACGCACCAACTACGTGCATTCGACCAACCGTCAACGGCCAATGTTCCCATTTTGGTGCATTCTGGACGATTCGCACCATAATGGAGCGCAACTTGCGCCTCGGCCGCACGGAGCATGCGCCGCGTGCGCCGCGCGCTAGAATGTTCATTTGGTCGAAGGAGATTTGCGCTCATGAGTACGCTTGAACAGTTGTACGCACTCGCGGACAAGCGCCGCACCGAAAACCAGTTGCCGTATGCGGGCGCCATCTCGCCCGCCGAAGCGTTCGAACTGCTGCAACTCGACCCGCGCACGCGGCTCGTCGACGTGCGGACCCGGGCGGAACTCGACTGGGTCGGCCGGCCGGTGATCGGCGACGGTCAATATGCGCATGTGGAGTGGACGCGTTATCCCGGCGCTGTGCCCAATCAGGAATTCCTTCACCAGTTGAGCCAGGTCGCCACGCCCGATACGCCCGTGCTGTTCTTGTGCCGCAGTGCCGCGCGCTCGAAGCTCGCGGCGATTGCCGCCACCCAGGCCGGCTTCACCAAGGCGTACGACCTGCTGGAAGGCTTCGAAGGCGACAAGGACGGCCAGGGGCATCGGAAGACGGTGTCGGGCTGGTGTTTTCGCGGCTTGCCGTGGCTCGGTGCGTGAGTGCGCCGCGCGGTTTGACTCGCGGTTTGATAGATCGTCGGCGCGGAATATGACAAGCCGATGATCTGTCGATGCCGCGCCCGGAACCGGCCATCCGCGCGGTGAATGATGGCGCCGCAGTGCCCGAACGCGATCAGGTGAATGCGGCGCGAATCAGGGAATCAGGCCCGCGGTTTCGCTGCCGCGGCCGCCGCGGCGGCCACATCGGGCTCGACAATATCGCCGCCCAGCAGATGCACCCCTTCCCGCAGCCGGACGAACGCCGCCGCCACGGCTTCCGGCTCTCCCTTCACGCCCAGGTCGATATGGTGACGCGCGTACACGCCTCCGCGTTCCGCGTCGCCCACGCTCGGCAGACTGAAGACCCGCACACCCGGAAAATCGTGCTCGATTTTTTCCATCAGCGGCGTGATGCGTGACTCCGGCAGCTCGAACACCAGCAATGACTTTTCCGCGTGCGGCGTGGCGTGATGCAAATGCGCGTACTGCGTATCCAGCACCCACTCGATCATCGGCCAGGCCATCACCGGGAAGCCCGGCACGAAGTAATGCTGTTTGATCGAAAAACCTGGGATCTTGTTGTAGCCGTTCGGGACGATCGCCGCGCCCCGCGGATACGTGCCCATATTCAGCCGGTGCAGATTCTCCGGCGACTGCAGATCCAGCGGCGTGGCCGCGCTGGCCGGGTACATGTCGCGGATGCGCTCCTGAATCAGCTTCGCGGCCTCCGGATGCAGTTCGAGCGGCACGCCCAGCGCGGCCGCCGCGCATTGGCGCGTGTGATCGTCCGGCGTGGCGCCGATGCCGCCCGTGGAGAACACGATGTCGCCCGACGCGAAGGTGCGCCGCAGCGTCGCCATGATGCGCTCCGGGTCGTCGCCGATGTACTCCGCCCAGCCGAGCGACAGCCCGCGCGCGCCCAGCAATTCGATGACCTTCGGCAAGTGCTTGTCGATACGCCTGCCCGAGAGGATTTCATCGCCGATGATGATGACGCCGAATGCCATTGCCGCCTCTTCTCGCGTAGTCAGTAATTCATCAGTAGGTAACCGGCGCCGAGTGCCGCGCGCCGCCGTGCTCTTCCGCGCGCATGCGCTGCAGCGCGCGCAAACAGTAATAGCCGAACCACAGCGCCGAGAACACAAGGATGAACGCATAGATCCAGATCGTTACGGCCGTAATCACCGGGAACAGCACGATCAGCCAGACCGACGTCGCCCACAGCAGTGTAGGCAGCGAACCCAGCAAGCCGCTCGCGATGCCGATCAGCAGCAACGGCAAGCGAAACCGCCGCACCAGCGCGCGCCGCTCGTCACGCGTGGCATGAAGCGCTAGCGCGTCGTAACTCATCACGCGGTACGTCAGCCAGCCCCACAGCAGCGGCGGAATCAGCGCGAAGAACGGCGGCACGAGCCAGAGCGGCAACGTGACGATCAGCAGCACCAGGCACACCAGCGTGGTCCACAACGCCTGAGCGAGGCTACCGTACCACGTTCCGCCGCGGCGCATTTCCAGATTCGCGAATTGCCGCGCGGAGAGAAAGCGGATAACCGCGGGCATCGACAGCGAAGCGATCAGCAGCAACACCGTCACGACGATCAGTGGGATCGCCATCGCGATTACGATAAACGGCGCGATCGCCGCGTGTAGCGCCGAAAAACCAAGCCAGTCGAACAGATGATAAAGCGTGGTGGTGAACGACCAGCTGTCGAGCCAGGAGCGGGTCGCACCGATCAGCGTCTGCCAGGAAAACCATAGGATCACGCCCCAGCCGACGGTTGCCGCGAAAAACGGCATGAAGGTCAGCCAGAGCATGCGCGGGTGGAGTGCGCTGGTGAGCGCTCGTCCGAACGAGCGCAACAGATCATTCATGCGAGCCAGTGCCGGTGAACGAAACGATGGAAGAAGGAATTAAGGGACGCGCGCCAACGTGGACAGGATAAACCACGTGGCGCGCCGCCGGGAAAACCGGCGGTGTCAGGGAAAGCGCGCTCAAACCGCGGCGGCGTCACTACCCTCGGTGCGGCGCTTCGGCGCGAGGCGCCCGGCGATGCGCACAAAGGCGAGCCAGTGCTGCGCCCAGAACCCGTTGCCGTAATCCCGGCCTTCGAGTTGATCCCGAATGCCGGTCGGCTCCATCTCGCGGCTCCACGACACGCTGCGAAACAGCATGTCCCACCACGGAAACAGCACGCCGAAGTTGCAGCCGTACTTCAGCCCTTCGTGCCCGTAACCGATGGCATGGTGACGGCGATGGAATGTCGGGCTGACTAGCAGACGCTCGCCGAGCCATCCGAAGTACAGGCGGATGTTCGCATGCTGCACGCTCTGCGCCAGATTGGTGATGGCGACCAGCACGACGAATTGCGACGGCGGCACGCCGATCACCAGCGCGATCAGCGCGAAGAACGAGGCTTGCAGCAGATCGTCGAGCAGATGGTTGCGATCGTCGGACCACAGCGACATCTGCTGCTGGCTGTGATGCACCGCGTGCAACTCCCACCACACGCCGAACCGGTGTTCCCAGCGGTGATACCAGTAGCCGGCGAAATCGAGCACCAGCAGATACATCACGAATGTGACGAGCGGCTGGGTGGTGACGCCAGGCCACAGATTGTCGAAATTGATATTCGAGATGTTGTACAGCCGCAGCCATGCCTGCATGTTGTCGAAGAACGGCTGGAGCGCGAAGAAGAAAAACAGGTTGAGAATGCCGAGCTTGGCGATCCACGTGTAAATCACGTCGACGCGCACCGCCTTGCGGTTCTCCCACTGTTCCACCGGCCGCAGCGCCTCGAGCGGACGCAGGATCGCGTACATGGCCAGCACCTCGAAGACGCCCACGATCACCCAATACAGGCTGTCGTAAGTGTCTTCGTCGTAGTCCATCAGATTGAAGCGGAACAGCAGCGGCTGCACTACGTCGACGTACAGCAACGTCTGCACGGCCGAGACGAAGCCGTCGATGGAAGAAAAAATCAGATGGAACATGGGACTAGCCTGGTTATTTCATCCGTCACGGTTCGCCTCGGCGCGGCACGGGTCCTTGCATCAGGCGCCGTTCGGCGCCGTGACCGGCGCGCGATTCAGGAAATAGATACCGTGCGGCGAGCGGCCGACGGCAATCGTCTGGATCAGCTTACGCGTAGTCAGGTCGATCACGCCGACGTGCTTCGCGAAGCGGAACGTTACCCAGAGATAGCGTTTGTCCGCAGAAAGTTCCATGTCGTCGGGCCCCGGCAACAAGCCCGTGATGTCGCCGACATTGGTCAGCGTGTCCTCGTCGATGATGCTGATCGTGCTCGCCACGCGGTTCGACACCGCGACGTGCTTGCCGTCGGCGAGCGAGCGGAAGTTGTGCGCGCCGTTGCCGGTGTGAATCGTCTTGACGATCTTCTGGTTGCGCCAGTCGACCACCGCGACATAGTCCGCGCCGGTCATGCCGATCAGCAGGTATTTCTCGCCCGGCGTCATCCACAGGCCCGCCGGCACCTTGCCGACTTTCATCTTCCACTTGACCGTTTGCGTAGCCAGATCGATCGCGGCCAGTTCGCCCGAGACCTGCAGCGTCACGAACACCGTTTTGCTGTCGGTCGTGAACGCCATGTGGCTCGGCATGACGGCGAGCGGCAGACGCGAAGCCAGCGTCATCTGGTTCTTCTGGTCGTCGTAATGGTAAATGTCGAGACGGTCCAGACGCAGGCCGGTGGTGACGAGCCATTTGCGGTCCGGCGAAAAGCCGATCTGATACGGATCTTCAATATTCTCGACCCAGCGCTGCACCTGGCCGGACTTCGGGTCGACGAACATCAGATTGTTGGACACCGAATTCGCGACGATCAACGACGAGTTGTCCGGCGTGACCATAAGGTGGTGGGGTTCCTTGCCCGTCGGAACCGTGCCGACGACCTGGCGGGTGGCCTCGTCAATCAGGCTCAGCGTGGCTTCGCCGGAATTGAGCACGATCACGTTGTTGGCGTAGGCCGCCGGAGAAAAAAAGCCTGCCGCGGCGATCAGTGCCGCGCCCGTGGCGAACGTGGCCGTCAAGCCGGAAAGAAGAAATTTACGCATGAAAACTCACATCGGAGAACGACCGTCATTGTAGAACGTTTGCCATGACGAGCGGTTGACGTAACGCAGTGCGCGACGCATGAGAAATCAGGGGCACGATGATCCGCGACGAGCGCAAGGCAATGCCCGCAACGCAGCGTGTCGCGGCGCTTTTCATTACGCGAAAGCCAATGGTATCGGGCATGAAACGATCTAATCTTATTTAATCTATAAATACACAAGAATATTTCCGATAAAATAAAAATTTATAAGAATTGATTGGAATATTTCAGATTAAATTTAAATTCTCACGATCCTGACGACAGCCAATTCAGACAGAATAATTTTGACTCACTTAAATAAGATTTCGCTGATATCTCCCCGGCCTGTCGGGCTGGAAAATCCCGCCTCTTCATCGCCCACATGCAGTCGAATCTTCGGACGTGAGCGTGACGCAAGTGTTTCGGACGCGTAAAAATAAAACCAACGATTGGGCACAATAAAACCCAATTGCCTTGCCGCTTTATCTCACGCGCGTTTTATCAGGACGATGAAGCCTTATCCGAACACCTCGCTCATGCGTCGTCCACGTACGTCATATCGCGGAGTTTCTGAAACGATGAATAGCAATAATCCATTGATCTGGTGTGAAACGACGGTAACGGGGCCGGCGGCACTGGAGACGGCAAGCCCCAAGGCCAAGCGCTCAGCGGCGCGCAAGAGAGCTATCGCGCAAGCCGTGCTGATTCTGGTGGCACTCGCGGGCGGCGCCCCAGCGGCACACGCGACGAAATATTTCGCCGCAAGCCCAAATTCGCCCGTCACGGACACGGACGCGTCGGCCACGGGCCCTGGCTCGCTTGCGGGAGGGATCGCGGCGAATGCGGCTGGCATGCATTCAATTGCGATCGGCCTGCAGTCGAGCGCACAGGGCGATAACTCGATTGCGACAGGCACCTCGGCCAGTGCGCAGGGCGATAACTCAATCGCCTTAGGTACGCAGGCCAATGCGGGGAGCGCCACCTCCGCCGCGATCGGCGCCATGGCGAACGCCTCCGGCATTGCCTCCACCGCACTGGGCTACGGCGCGCAAACCAACGCCTATTCCGGCTTCGCCGGCGGCACGTTAGCCTCGGTAGCGGCCGACTATGGCGTCGCGATCGGCTACCAGGCTACTGTCGGCACCGGTGGCGCCGGAGCGACGGCGTTCGGCCTCGCCGCCCAGGCGACTGACGTCTACGCCAACGCCTTCGGCGCCGGGGCGACTGCTTCGGCACTCAATGCCGTGGCGATCGGTCACAATGCCGCCGCTACGTCCGTGAATAGCGTGGCGTTGGGAGCAAACTCAACCACCACGGCGGATCTGACTCAAGCGGCGTTCGCACCCGCGGGCCAAGGTTCGACCGCGATCGCGGCTTCCACCGCCGCCGCCGAAGTCTCGCTCGGCTCGGCCGGCAACGAACGCCGTGTGACGAACGTCGCGGCAGGCGCGGCGCCGACTGACGCAGTCAACGTCAGCCAGTTGGGCGCGGTCGACGGCAAGGTCAACGCCATTGTCCAGAGCGGCACGATGCATTACTTCAAAGCCGCTGGCGCCGCCGACGGTTCCGACGACGCCGTGGCAAGCGGCACGCACGCGCTGGCGTCTGGTGCGGGCGCTGGTGCTACGGGCGCCGGCAGCGTCGCGCTTGGCTACATGAGCGCGGCGAGTGCGGACAACTCCGTCGCACTGGGCCAGGGCTCGGTCGCCGACCGTGCAGGAACCGTCTCAGTCGGCTCAGCGGGCAACGAGCGCCAGATCACCAACGTCGCTGCCGGCACTCGGGCTACAGACGCGGTCAATCTGTCCCAATTGCAGGCGGCCAGTGCCGACGCCGCGCGCTATTTCAAGGCAAATGGCCTGAATGATGGCACCGACGATGCAGCGGCCACCGGCACCGACGCGGTTGCCATCGGCAGCTCGGCACGCGCCTCAGGTCAAGCCAGCGTAGCCACCGGCACGGGCTCACAGGCCAAAGGCGATTTCAGTACGGCAATCGGGGGCCTCGCCAGCGCCGCAGGAGACGGCTCAACTGCACTCGGCTACCAGGCAAACGCAGCCGCCGCCAACTCCGTCGCACTGGGCCAAGGCTCGATCGCCAACCGCGCCGGCACGGTTTCCGTCGGCTCCGCTGGCAACGAACGCCAGATCACCAACGTCGCCGCAGGGACGGCGGACACCGATGCCGTCAACGTCGCCCAGTTGAAAGCGGTCAGCGACCAGAGCACCGCCACTGCGGCGAAGCTCAACGGCGCGGTGATGTACGACCAGAACGCCGACGGCAGCGTCAACAAGAACAGCGTCACGCTCGGCGGCGATGCGGCGAGCGGCGGCACTGTCATTCACAACGTCGCCGACGGCGTGGATGCATCCGATGCGGTCAACCTCGGCCAGATGAGCACGGCCATCGCGGGCGCCGTCAACAACGCCGTGGTCAGCGCGGCCAATCCGTTCTTCAGCGCGGACGGTAACCGCGATACCGAAGGCGCGGTGTCGTCCGGCACACACTCGGTCGCGGCGGGCGCCAACGCTCAGGCCACCGGCGCCAACACGCTCGCCATCGGCGCGAATTCGGTTGCTGGCGGCAACAACGCCACCGCGCTCGGCGCGGCAGCGAACGCGAGCGCCGACAACTCGGTCGCGTTGGGCCAGGGCTCGGTCGCGAACCGGGCGAACACGGTGTCGGTCGGTGTAGCGGGCGGTGAACGCCAGATCACCAATGTCGCTGCCGGCGTGCAAGGCACCGACGCGGTCAACGTCAACCAGTTGCAGCAAAGCGTGAGCGGCGCAGTCAGCCAGGCCAACAGCTACACCGACGATCAGATCCGCTCGGCCCGCCGCGATGGCTACGGCGGCGCGGCCTCCGCGATCGCCATGGCCGGTTTGCCGCAAGCGGTCCTGCCCGGCCACGGCATGGTCGCGATGGCCGGCGGCACGTACGGCGGCCAGTCGGCGCTGGCTATCGGCGTGTCGCAGCTCTCGGATACGGGCAAATGGGTCTACAAGGTGCAAGGCACCACGGATTCGCGCGGCCAGTTCGGCGCGTCGGTCGGTGCCGGCATGCACTGGTAAGCGGCACGTTCAACGTTCAGGACATCCGGGCCAACGTCAGTCGCTGCGCTGGCCCGGATATCAACGCAGTGGGTGCGACCGGGCGCGGGCCCAAAAAAGCCCGCGCCCTTTTGTGCGCGACCTCATCCTCACAAGGCATGGCGTTGCGCGCTTTTTTTCGTATGGCACAGGTGTACCGGCCTAGCACTGGAGCCGCCTCTACAGGGCAGGCGCGCACCGCGCCGCCTCGAGCCGCCCTCACCGCTGCATCGACTCCCACACTTTGTAGAGGCGCTTCACCGACACCGGCATCGGCGTGCGCAACTCCTGCGCGAACAGCGAGATACGCAACTCCTCCAGCAGCCAGCGAAACTCCGACAAACGCGGATCCAGCACGCCGCCGCGTTGCGCCACCGCGCGCTGATAGTTCTGCAAGAGCGGCTGATACTCGGCGAACTGCCGCGCGTCGCGCGCGGGGTCCGCCTTGAGCTTGTCGATGCGCAGCGCGATCCCCTTCAGGTAGCGCGGAAAATGCGCCAGTTGCGTGTACGGCGTATCGACCACGAAGCGCTTGCCGATCAGTGCATCGAACTGGTTCTGCATATCCGCATGCGCGGCCGCGAACGGCTTCGCCTGCACGAGCTTCTTCGACACCGTCGCGTATTCGCTGAGAATCTGTCCGACCAAGCGTGCAATTTCCTGCGCCAGCAGCGTCAGACGGCTGCGGCCCTCGTCTCGGCGCGTGTGAAAACTCAGCTCGTCATCCGGCAGCGGATCCTGCAAGCAAGCACGATCGAGCGCGGTGTCGATCAGCTGGTCGCGCAGCTCTTCCTGCGTGCCACGCGGCATGAACTGCATCGCCATTTCACGCAAGCCCGGCAGGTTCTTTTCCAGATACTTGATCGGTTCTTTCAACTGCAGCGCGAACAGCCGGCGCAATCCCGCGCGATGAATCCGCGCGGCTTCGTCCGGCGAATCGAACACCTCGACATCGCAATGCGTGCCGCGATCCACCAGCGCGGGATAACCGAACAGGGTCTGGCCGCCCCGGCGAATCTCGAGCAGTTCGGGGAGCTTGCCGAAATTCCACGTCGTCAGTTTTTCGTACAGCGCCGTGCCTTGTGTGCTGCCTTGCGCACCGTCTTGCGGTGCGGTCCGCGGGCCGGATGCGGCAGCGCCCTTGCCTCGCTGCGCCGCGCCACCCGCCGCGCCGGCTGCTTGCGTCGGCGTCGCGATACCACCACCGCCCGCATCCGCCAACGCCGCGCCAGCCGCACTCGAGGCGATCTTCTGGAAATGCTGTTGCGCCTGGCCACCGAGTTCAGCGCGCAATTGCGACAGATTGCGGCCCATCGCGAGCTGACGTCCATGCTCGTCGACGATCTTGAAGTTCATGAACAGATGCGGCGGCAAGGTCTCGAGCTTGAAGTCCGACTGCTTCATCGCGACCTGGGTCTGCTCGCGAATATCCGCGATCAGCGTCTCGAGCAAACTGCCCGCCCCGAAGCGCGGCGCGCCATGCCGCTCGACGAAATTCGCCGCGTACTCCGGCATCGGCACGCAATGACGCCTCAGCTTCTGCGGCAAGGACTTCAGCAGCAGTTGCGTCTTCTCTTTCAGCATGCCGGGCACGAGCCATTCGCAGCGGCGCGCGTCGACCTGATTCAGCGCGTACAGCGGCACGGCGAGCGTCACGCCGTCGCGCGGCGAACC